>JAJDXU010000276.1 GCA_022823105.1 Dehalococcoidia bacterium | reverse complement strand
GACGACAGCATCGTGGTGCTGGAAAACGTCTACCGGCACGTGCAGTCCGGGTCTCAACGCATAGCCACCGGCGGTACCGATCAGCCCGCGTACCGGTTCCTTCCCCTCGGCGACAACCCTGCGTTGGCCGCCGCCATCCAGGGCACCCACGAAGTCGGGCCCGCCATCGTCGCGTCCACCCTGACCACCGTCGCCGTATTCCTGCCCCTGGGGTTCATTCCTGGCATCGTCGGCGAGTTTTTCCTGCCCTTCGCCCAGACCGTTTGCGTTTCGCTGTTGGCTTCGACCCTCATCGCGCTGACCGCCGTTCCCGTTCTTGCGTCCATGCTGCTGCGCCCCGGCGACATGGCCGATGAGGACGACGCCGTCGTCGAGGACACCTGGCTCCAGCGCATCTACACTCCTATCCTCCGCTGGGCCCTGAACCACCCCCTGTTGACCGTCCTCGGTTGCATCGCCGCGGTCGGCGCCAGCCTCCCCCTCCTGATCATCCTGCCCGTCACCCTCTTCTCGTCCGGCGAGGCCGAATCCATGCGAATCGACGTGACCATGCCCGAAAACACCGGGCCGGCCGCCATGTTCCGTGAGGTTCGTGCCGTCGAACAGGTTCTCGATGGATACATGGACGACGGCTACGTCACCGCCTACCAGGGCACAATGGGCTCAACCAGCCTGGATTTCGGCCCCAGCATCGGTGAGTCGGGCTTCGACGTTGCCGGCTATTTCCTCGCCCTGTCCGACGACGTGCCTCCGGACTTCGCAGACCAGCTCCGGGCAGCTCTCCCCGACAAGGAAAACGTCGATATCCAGATATTCGTGGACTCCGCCGGTCCTCCCCAGGCCGGCATCGAAATCGCGGTCACGGGCAGCAACTTCAGCCAGGTCCAGGGAGCCGCCAACACTCTCTTCGAGCGCATCGCCCCGCTGGACGGCGTGGTCAATCTCAAGACTAACGTCAGCGACAGCAAGGAGGAACTCACCTTCGAGGTCGATACCAGGGAAGCCGGTCGCTACGGCCTCAATTCCATGGCCGTCGCCGGGCAGATCCGCACCTGGGTTTACGGCCATGAAGCCGCCGAACTCAACCTCTCAGGCGATACCTACGACGTGGTGGTTCGCGGCAAGAGCGATCAGGTGGACGAAATTGGCGAACTCCAGGCCCTCCCCATCGCAGGTCCCTTCGGCGCCGTTCCCCTTGGCTCCATCAGCGATGTCAAAACCACCGTCGGCCCATCCGTCGTCACCCATTACGATGGCGACCGCTCCATCACCATCACCGGCGAAATAGAAGCCCGGGACCCCCAGGCCATCAGCGCCCGCATCGACCGCGAGATCGCAAACGCCAACCTCCCGCCCGGAGTATCAGTTCAGCAGGGCGGGTTCGCCAGCGACATCGAGGAGCAGTTCCAGAACGTCTATGTCGCCATGATTGTCGGGCTGGCGTTGGTCTATCTCGTCATGGTGGCGACTCTTGGCTCGCTCCGCGATCCCTTCATAGTGGTGCTCAGCATGCCCCTGGCCGTGGTGGGGGCCCTCATCGCCCTTACCGTCACCGGCCGGGCCCTCAGCCTGCCGTCCATGATGGGGTTCCTCTTCCTCATCGGCATCGTCGTCACCAACGCGATAGTGCTCATCATCTTCGTCGCCCAGTTGCGTGCCCAGGGCCTCACTGTGATGGACGCCATCATGATGGCGGGACGCACGCGCCTCCGCCCCATCCTGATGACCGCGTTCACCACCATCCTCGCCCTGTTCCCCCTGGCATTCAGCGACGCCAGCGGACTGGTGGGCTCGGAACTGGCCACCGTTGTCATCGGCGGCCTCATCAGCTCCACCTTCCTGACCCTCGTGGCCGTCCCCGTTACCTACGTGCTGCTCCACCAGTCCATCCCCGATCTGGCTTCTCGCGCTCGCCGCCTGGCGCTCCGACAACCCAGGACCGAGGCGGACGCAATTTCTTGATGTTCGTACAACCGCCGGTTCGCAACAGAATCCCCGGAGTAACTATGTTGAATCAGAAAACCACTGCGATCCGGTTGCCATTGGTTCGCGCATCTTTCGCCGCCCCAATGGCGTTGCTGGTTCTGATGGCGATATTTTTGGTCGGTTGCGGAGCCAGCGCCGACACCACGCAGACTCCCGCAGGTGGCGACGCGGCTTCCGGCGCCGGAGCGCAAATCGAAGCGGTACCCAGCGAATTCCGGGTCCGCAGTGAGCTGGTCTTCGGAACCCGGGCCAACTTGTCCTTTCAGTTGGCCGGCGAGGTGGGTACGGTCAACGTCGCGGTTGGCGACTACGTGTCCGCCGGCGACATCCTGGCCACGCTGGATGCCGACACTGCCACCGACCTGCAGCACGCCGAAGCTCTCGCCAAGTTCAGAGTCGATCAGACTCAAAACGAGTTGGACCGAGTCCTGGGATTGCAGTCCGACGATCCTCTGATCCGCGCCCGCGCCGAAAATGCCCTGGCCAAAGCCGAGGTCGCCCTGGAAGAGGCTGAAGACGCCCTGGAAGATTATCAGCTCGAGCACGAGGTCGCCCTCAGCGCCGCCGTCCAGCGGGTCGCGGATGCTACCGCCGCCCTGGACCGCGCGGAGGACGCCGTCCAGGATTTCGCCGATGCCCACGGCGAGCACTTCGCCAACGCCCTCGCGGCCCGCGCCCAGGCCCGCACCTCGCTGGACAACGCCCAGGACGCCGTGGAAGATTTCGTCCCCTTGCACTACGAATCGCTCAGCAAGCTCCAGAGCAGCGTTTCTCAGACTGAAATCTCCCTCGATCAGACCCGCGAGCGGCTCCGCGACTTCGACAAGGACCACATCGAGCGCCTGGCGGAGGCCCGTCAAAATCTCGCCCAGTCCGAAACCAGGCTCGATGACGCCCAGGAACGGCTGGATGAGTTCTACGTGAAAATCGTTAACGAGGAATTCCACGAACTCACCGACGGGCAGAATTTCGACACGGTGCAGCTCGCCGCCCTCCAGGCCGCGCGCGACTCCGCCCAACGGTCGGTGGAGACCTGGCAACAGGAAATCGCCGACCTGCAACAGGGCCCCAAGGAAATCGATCGGACCGCCATCGAAACGCGCATCGGCGAGCTTGAAGCCAATCTCAGCAGTCTCAACCGCCGCCTTTCCGACTCCCTCGACGGACCGGATCCGGTTGAGCTCAATCGGTTGGAATCCATCGTTCTAGTGGCCGAAGAACGCCTGAACACGGCCGAGCGGAACCTGGCCGAGGTGGAACAGGGCGTCGATCAGATCGAACTCGCACGGTTGGAAACCGCCGTCGACAGCGCCCGGGTAACATTGGAATCGGCCCAGTCCAAGCTGGCTCGCCTCGAAGAAGGCCCCGACGCCGCCATCGTCGCCGCCCTGAACCAGGCGGTCACCACCGCCCGGGAGACTCGCGATAACCTGGCCGCCGGCCCCGAAGCGGCGGACATCGCCCTGGCCGAGGCCAACGTCGCCGATGCCCTCGTGGGCTTTGCCGACGTTCAGGATGACCTGGGGGACACGGTAATCCGCGCCCCGTTCGATGGCCTGGTACGCCTGGTCACCATCGAGCCCGGCGATGCAATCAGGGTTGATGCCCGCGTCATCCAGTTGGTCGATCCCGCCGATGTCGCCATACAGGGTCTCGTGGAAACCAACTACATCGAACGGGTCACCGAAGGCACCGCCGCCACCGTCACATTGGCCGCAGTACCCGGCGTTACGTTCGATGCCTCGGTGGAGTCGGTCAGTCAGGACGCGCGCACGGAGAGGGGGGTTATCAGCTTCCCCGTCCACTTCAGCCTCACCGTTCCCGACGGTGTCCAGATCCCACCCAATCCCGGACTGGTCACCACCACCATCATCGTGGGCGACGGCGCCGCTCCTCCCGCTAGGCCCGGCGGCAGGCCGGATGGAGCGCAGCAGGGCCGGCCCGGCGGACAGCAGGGCGGCGGCTCAGGTGGACAGCAGGGGGGTTCAGGCGGCCCGCCCAGCCAGAATCAGTAGAGACGGAAAAGAAATCCCGGCGGCAGGTTGATCCCTGCCGACCGGAGGCAGCAGCCGGGGACTCTAGCCGGCCAGCCCCGCTGCGCGCAGGGTCTGTTGCGCCGTGATCCCGATGTCGGCCGGCGTCGGGATGATCGCCGCCCCGGCCGCCTCCAGCGCC
>JAJDXU010000177.1 GCA_022823105.1 Dehalococcoidia bacterium | reverse complement strand
TGGGACCCGTCTGAACCCCCGGAACCCGGCGACGTAATCAGACGCATCGCCAATGCCGGCTTCCTCCTCCCCACCTACGCCGACCTGGGCCGCTACCTCAAGGACATCCGGCTGCGGGGCGACGTTCCCGAGTACGAGGTCATCGTATTCAACCTGTTGCCCTGGGCGCGGCATGACCGCTACCGCGACTTCTTCCGCTGGGACCTACCCGCCCCTGCGCGCTAGCCATGCCCTCAACCCGGCTTGCACCTGTAATCCCAGGGCCCTGAGATTCCCGAGCAAGGGTCTGCCCCACTTCTTGACCCTTCTGCTAATATGACGGCAATCCACCACCTTTTGAGACGGGGGTAGCGAAAATGGGACTGAAGAGCCTGTTGCTAAAACCGCTTTCCGGTTATCCCGGCGGCTACAAAAAGATGCGCCGGGGATTCCAGGGGTTTGACTCGACGCCGCCTTTCAAAAACCCGGAAAATCCCCGGGACCGCCGTAGCCGCATACCACCGCTGGGTTTTCGCGAGTATTGGTATCCGGCTTTGCCCGCCAAGGACGTCAAGAAAAACAAGCCGGCCATGCTGCGTATGCTCGGCACCGACGTTGTGTTTTTTAAGGACAAGCAGGGCGAGGTGCAGGCGTTGCTGGACTGGTGCCCCCACCGGGCGGTTTATCTGTCCATGGGCCGCTGCTACTTCGAAGGCTTCCTGACTTGCCCGTACCACGGCGCCACCTTCGACGGCGACGGCAACTGCGTTGCGTTCCTCACCGAGGGACCGGAGTCGATGATGGTCGGCGCGCCCGGCATGAAGGCCCGGAAGTTTCCCACCGTGACTCTGAAGGGCCTGGTATTCGTCTGGATGGGCGAGGGTGAACCCGTGGATCCCCGGGAGGACATACCCCCGGAGATGTTTGAGGAGCACAACATCTGCCGGCCATCGTTCTGCATGTTCGATTGCAACTGGGTGCTGGTGCTGGAGAACACCATGGACGCGCACAACGCTTTCATGGTGCATCGCAATGCCCTGCGCATCCTGGGCAGCCGGGTCGGCGGACGCCCGCGCACGCCGTTGGGCTACCGGGTCAACCTGGTGAACAACAAGAACGTGCACTACCGTCCGGGCAGCGGCAAGTCCTCCGTGGAGCAGTATTACTACGACGAGGACGGCAAAATTCCGTACCAAATGTACTACCCGGGCGTGGACGGAGTCTGGCCCCTGCATCGCTGGCGTTTGATGTGGACCTGGTTCTTCGACTGGAAGGCGCGGCGACGAGGGCAGGATCCCTACTACCGGAGGGGCGCGGCCGCCGAAACGCCCGATGTGAACGAGTGGAACGGAACCAGGCTGCCGGGCATGTCGCGGACCGGGGGCAACGCCCGTTACTTCCGCAGCACGCGCTGGCCGGTTCCCGTCGAGGAAAACCTGACCCGGATGGTTTACCTCAACGTCGAACGTTACGAAAAACGACCGGGTCTCCTGCGCCGGATGGTCAGGGGAGCGACCTGGCCGTATCGCAACTGGGAGCTCAATTTCAACTTCCGCAACCAGGACTACGATGCCGAAAAGTACACGCAGTACGATATGCCCGAGTACCTGTCATCCACTGACTCGGTGGTCGTGGCGATGCGCAGACTTTTTGTGGACCACAACCGGGATGTGATCCGCCAGCGAGAACGCGAAGAGGCGCTGCCCGAGGTCCTGGAAGAGAGCGAAGCCGAACGCATGGTGCGCGAAGGCGACATCAAGGTCGCTTCCGCCAATGAGACTTTCGATGCGGACCGCCTGGAGGCGGAACTCCTGCGCCGGGTCTGACCTGCGCCAACTCCGTAATCAATGGGGCAGCGTTTGAGACGGAATGTTTGAACGCTGCCCAGGAACGTTTACGGTGGCGGGCATCTACTTGCTATACTGTTTCCGCTCGCGCTGGTTTCCCGCGGAGGGATGGCAGAGTGGACGAATGCACCGGTCTTGAAAACCGGCAGGGCTAATACCCTCGTGGGTTCGAATCCCACTCCCTCCGCCAGCCGCCTACACCCGATTGCCCCAGTCCAGATATTGAGCAGGGCCGGCGTGACTGATCTGCAGCCTCTGTCGGTAGTTGCCAGACCGCGCTTCGTGGGTTGAAACCCAAGGGGTTGGCGACGGTTCCGGGTGATCTGCCAACGCCTCGTCCATCACGCGACCGTCCATCGAGGGTACTCCGTGGTCGATCCCAAGCAGATGCAGGATGGTGGGGGCCAGATCGATGTTGCCGGTGGGAGTCTCCACGACAGATTGTTGGCGGAGCGATGGTCCCTTGGCAAGGCCCACGTTCCTCAATTCGTGCTGGCTCATGCTGCCGTGCTGTCCCTGGCCGGGGGATCCACCGGTGGCCGCAGCGTATCCGGCGTAGCCCGACGAATTGAGGTCGCTGTTCCAAGCGAAAGACATGATCAGGTCCGGGGATCTGGGCCCGTCGCAGCCGATCAACGATGCGGGCAAGGCGCCGGTCGGTTGTCCGACCCGCTCTGACGCCAGCAGCGCTCCGCACCATTCGTGGCCGATCAGCCAGTTCGCCACAGCCTCCGCGGTGTCCGGATCGCCTTGGTTGACGTAGAACAAGGCCGATCCACCGTTGCCCGCGACTGCTACTCCCCCTTGTTGTTCGATGGTAGGGAATCCTGATTCCCGCATGATTTGCTCGACCCGCACGGTCTCGGTAACGGTCGAATAGCCGTGATCCGACGCGACGAAGATGTCGGTGTTCTCCAGTCGGCCAGCCTGATCCAACCAATCAATGAGCGCTCCGAATTCCGCGTCGGCTTCCGCCAAAGCCTGGGGCGCTCTGCCCAGTCCGACACCGTCCTCATGCTGGGTCTTGTCTGGCTCGGACAGCCACAGCAATGCCACTTCCGGGTCCAACTCGGGCAGGACATACTCGGTCAGGATGCGTCGGGCGAGGGTCAGCCGGGCCGTGTTGGGCAGGACCTCGGGAGGCCACTCCCCGAAACGGTCTTCAAGCTCTGCGTGCAAGGGCCTGGGCAATGTGAATTGAGGATGGATGGTCGCGCCGCCCGAAGTTGCAGCGTTAGGGTTATGCACGTATGCGTTACCGCTGGTGCCGGTGCCTATAGCGACGTATCGCATACCATGCTGGCCCAGGATATCGGCCAGAGTTGGCGCAAGCAGCGTCCGGCCCGTGGTGTCGGCGATGGCCTGCAGCGTGGGTTCCATTGCGGGTATCACCTGGTTGGGGTCGTAGTCGCGGCACAGGAAAGTGTTGCCGGCCAACCCATGGTTACCCGGGAAGCGCCCGGTCACCAGGCTGGATGCGTTGACCCTGGTTACGGTGGGGAAGACCGGGTGATGATTCGCCAGGGTCACCCCGGCGCGCGCAAAATCAGCCAGGTTGGGCATCAGTTGCGGCGTGATTTGCGCCGGTTGCAAACCGTCGAACACGACGATGAGGGCGCGTTGATTGGTAACCATGAAACAGTCTCCCCTAGTCCCAGTTCAAAAGTTCGCGGATGGCGTCCCAGGCAGCGGCGCTATCCACGTGGTCGGGTGTGGCAATTCGGACGGGTCCTCCGCTTGTGTCAGTGATCTCGCACTTTCCCCACATCTCGGTGTCATCGGTGTCGTCCGAATCGGTCACCGTGATCGAAACGGAGTTCAAACCGACCACGTGGGGGTGCGTAGCGGCCAGCACTGCCAGCGGGTCGTACAGGTTAAACTCCTGGCGAGACGCATCCCTGGCGAACCAGCCCACCAGCAGTTCGGCCGCCAGAATGCCCAATGGGCCGGCGCTGCGAACTCCGTGGGCCTGGGCCCTTGAGATGTAGACCCTGCGACACGCGGCCAAGTCAATCAGGGTCAACGGCAGGCCGGAGCCGATGATAGTTTTGGCGGTAGTGGGATCGCTGAAGAAATTGAACTCGGCGTGGGGTGTCGAATTGCCATGGGTGTTGACCGCGCCGCCCATCACGATGATCCTCGCAGCAGATCTCAGAGCGGACGGGTTCCTCTTCCATAGTCGCGCCAGATTGGTCAGGGGCCCCAACGCGATGACGGTCACATTGCCTAGGTCCTGGGTAAGAGCCTCTGCCAGGAAGGGCACCGCCCCGGTTTCAGATGGCCGCAGTTGAGGGTCCGGCAGTCGTCGGGTCAGACCGGATGGGGAATGGATGTGGCGAGAGTAAGCGTATCGCCCGCGGACGGGTCGCGCGGCGCCGCGATACACGGGGATGTCCCCACGGCCCGCGTATTCCAGCAGGGCGAGGGAGTTACGGGTGGAACGGGCGAGGGGTACATTGCCGGCGGTGGTGGTCAATCCCCGGATTTCGAATCTGGGGTCCGACAGCAGCATCAGGATGGCGACGGCGTCATCGACACCCGGGTCCGTATCGACCACCACCGGAATCGGATCAGTTTGGCGCGGCGTTTGCATATTGAGAGTAGGGTTCGAGCAGGAAAGAGTGGCAGTACGCCCGAGCCGCCTGCTCGGAGGAATACTTGGCTTTGAAGCCGGTGGCCTGCCTCAATTTTGCGTCCGAGGCGATCAAGGGGTGCTTCGTGAGGCGTCGGTTTCGGGAAGGCGATCGCTTTGGGGCGCGACGTACGCTTCCCGCGCCGTTTTTGGACATGTCACGGAACGCGCGGGTGCGCACCACGCCGTTGCCGGCCACGTTGTAGATTCCGTCGAGCTGCCGGGTTATGGCAAGTTCCACGGCCGTTGACAAGTCGTGATGATGGAGCAGCTGCACCGGGAGATCGCCATTTCGGCCGGACGCCAAAGCGCCCCACAGCAATTCATCCGCAACTGGGCTGGAACCTGTGGGCCCGACCGACATGGCGGAACGCAAGATCGCGACCTTGAGATTTTCGCCGGCCGCCGATTCGCGTGAACCCTGCAGCAGGTTAGATTCAACGTCGAGCAGGTGGCGGTGTTCCGGGGCGGGCTCACCCAAGAAGTTCTCCGTGACGGGGACGGGCGTTTTTGATCCCACTCCGTACACGCGAACGTCGGACACATAAACGAACTGGCTCACCTCCGCGAAACGGCACGCCTGGGCCCAATGTTGTGCGTCCTCCAGGAACGCCACGGAGTTGGCCCGGTCGTAGTAGCTTCCGACGTGGACCACGGAATTGACCGACTCCAGGTGAAAAACGTCGGGGGCATCCGCGATGGTCAGCCGCCGATTATCCAGGACCAGGTCCCAGGCTTTAAGCTGCATCACCTCAGGTATGTCGTCGATGGTCAGGATTGCCCCCGTTCGGTTGGGCTCCATGCGGTATGCCGACACCCGCCTGACCGGGCGGACCAGCGGGTAATCATCGATGGCCACGAGCTGGCAATGGGGCAACGCAGTCTCAAGGTGCGTCAGCAGGAGAGCGCCGAAACTTGACGACGCGCCGATGACAGCGATCACCCTGGGAGACTCGTTCGGTGTTTGACCCGACATGGACATATTAGATTGCTTCGCGTACCAATTTGGAGGCATCACGCCCGCCGACCGGCGGGACTAATGGCTTGAACGGAACATCTCCAGCTCGGTGGCTATGGCGTCCTCAGGCAGCGTGGTGGCTGCCCGGGCACCGAAATTCCGGGCGAGTACGAAAATCTGCGCCAACCTCTCGACCAGATCGGCGACTTCCAGGGCTTCCCAGATGTCGGGACCGACGCTCACGACACCGTGGTTTCGGAGGAGCGCCGCATAACGTTCGCCCAATGCGGCGTATGCTTCCTCGGCCAACTGCTGTGTGCCCGGGAAGGCGTACTTACTGACCTTGACGGCGCCGCCGATGGTGAGCAGCATTTCGTCAATCAGAGGCGGGATGTCGCGTCCCACCACCGATGCCACCGATGCGTATATCGAGTGCGTATGCACGACCGCCCGGACATCGGCGCGGTTGCGGTATATCTCGAGGTGGAGTCGGGTTTCCGATGACGGTTGCATTCCTCCCTGTTCGACCGGTTCGCCGTCGAGGTTAACGACCACCAACTCCTCGGGCTGCAAGCGGTAATAGGCGTGGTGCGTCGGGGTGACCAGCAGCAAGCCGTCATTGCCGGAGCCGGACAGCCTGAGGCTGGTGTTTCCAGAATACGCGCCAACCAGCCCTCTGCGGTACATCTCGCGGGTGGCTTCGGTGAGTTGCGCGCGTTGTTCAGCCCATTGGTCCGACACGTTGGTCCTCCGTAACAGAGGCGGCGCGGATGGACGACATGGCCGCGTCAGCAGCATTATAGCCGCTGATCACCGCGCTCTCCATAGTGGAGGGCCATCCGGTGTTCGTCCATTCGCCGGCCAGGAACAGGTTGGGAGATTCGGTATGCGGGCCAGGACGGAATCTATTCGCGCCGGGGGTGCATCTGAAAGTCGCGTTGGGTTGTTTGACCACCACCGCCTCGAGGAGCGCAGCGTTTCGGGCTTTCGGAAAGACGCGCAGCATCTCGTCGGCGATGGCGCGGGTCAAATCGGAGCGCGGCAGATCCACATAATCCCAGGCCGCGCTGACCGAAATGGACAAGGCCTGGGTTGTTCCGTCGCTGTCGTGCCCATAGATGCGAGTGGAGTTGAAAACCCATTGCAGCGGGCTGTCCAGGAAATAGCAGAAGTCGCCTTCCATCACGGGCCGGTCGTAGCGCAGGTGGATGTTCACGATGGGAGAGGTCTGCAAGCGGGACAGCGCATGCAGGGTGGTCGACGCCGCAAAGTGTTCCGGCAGCACATTGGGCAACGTCCAGAAGGGGACCGCGCTGACGTAGGCATCGGCCCGCATGGTCGTGCCGTCGCCGACCGTGATGCTCTGCACCGCACCGTCCGGACCGGCGTTGACGCAACGGACGGGGATGCCGGTCATGACGGTCACGCCCAATTTGTCGAGGTATGCCCGGGCCGGGTTGATGAGGGCGTCCATCAACGGCGCGTTTGGGTATCCGACGTTGGCCGAATTGCTCCGGGCCAGCAGCCCATCCTGGACAATCATCAAGCCCATCGACGCGCTGACGTCCCTGATGTTGTCGTTGAGCGTACCTTCGACCAGGACATTCCAGAGGTTTGAGACGAGTCTGTGGGTCTGTCCTCGGGCGAGCAGCCAATCGTAAAACGTGACGTCTTCCAGTTCCGGGCGATCCCGCCTGGTCAGCATGATGGACACGAGGCAACGCACGGCTTTCAACTTGTCCAGCCAGGTGAGGTGGGGATACGACAAAAACGCCGGGAGCAGGTGGACCGGGACGGGAGCGCCTACACCGTACAGGCGCCCCAATCGTTGGCGACGGTCGTACACTGCCACGTTCAGACGGGGCTGGAGATGCCAAAGATGGCGAGCGCCGATGGTGTCCAGGAAACCGAGCAGGCTGCTGCAAGCGCCGACGATCACGTGCTGGCCGTTGTCCAGCACCCTTCCGGTCCGGGGGTCTCGGAAGGAAAAGACACGCCCACCCAGGGTGGATCTGGCTTCCATCAAGGTGACCCGCCATCCGGCCTCGGCGAGCCGGGCAGACGCGGCGATTCCGGCCAGGCCGCCGCCGAGTACCAGGGCAGAAGGTCGTCGGATCTCGTCGGTGGTTCCTGCTGATGGGGTGGCGGCGGTCACTTCAGCCACGGGCCGATGAGCCATGCCTTAGCCATCAGCGCCAGTTTCGCGCTTTTGCTGACGGTGATGCGGTCGTCAAACACGTTGCATCCGGATCGCTCGATGCGGTCCAGCACGCCGCCGTAGATGAAGCCAAGAGCAGCGGGGCAGGCGCGGGAACGCCTGGAGAGGTACGGCAACAACTGGCGTCCGCTGACGAAGTATTGGCGGGCCCGGTCGATTTGGAACTGGAGCAATGCGGCGAAGGGATCGGTCACCAAGCCGGCTGCCAGGTCGGCCTCGCTGACGCCGAAACGCAGCATCTCGTCCTGGGGCAGATAGACTCGGCCGAACTCCCAATCCTCGCGCACATCGCGGCAGATATTGGTCAACTGCATGGCCAACCCCAGGTCGGTGGCGTGCTGGCGAGCCGCCTCTCCTCCGCGGTAGCCGAAAATATGGATGCAGATCAGGCCAACCACGGAGGCTACCTGGTAACAATACTGGCGCAGTTCCGCGAAGTCGGCGTAGCGGGTTTTGACCAGGTCCGATTCGACGCCGTTCAATACCTCCTGGAAGTATTCCTGGGGGATTTGGTATTTACCGGCGACGTCCGCCAACCCTATGAACAGCGGCTCAACAGCACGCCCGTCGTAGGCCTCGCTCAACATGCGGCGCAAGTGGGCAATGCGGGCCAGCTTCTCTTCCGGGGAGCCTTCGGCGTCGACGGAGTCGTCGCAATAACGGCAGAAGGTGTAGGCGACGTAGATGGCTTTGCGCTGCTCAGCAGGCAGCGTCAGGAATGCGAAGTAGAAATTCTTGGCCTCGCGCCGGGTTATACGGCGACACTCCTCGTAGGCTTGAGCCAACGCGGCCGGCGAGGCGGGAGGGATGGCGGACCCGTGGGTAGCCATGGGGCAACGTCACCTGGAAGGAAGGCCGTATCCCAGGCCGACCCTGCTGCAAAACCAGGCGGAGGCCAGCAGCCAGGCCTTTTTGCCTTTGGACAGGTAGGGACGCTGGGTCAACACGTCGTAATTGCGGTGGTGAATCGCGTCCAGAACGGCGACGCCGCCCCTGGTGAACAGGGCGACGGGCAGCCGAGCCTTGCGGTCCAACGAGCCGACCAGCGGCGCGCCTTCCTGAAACAGCCGGCGGGCGTACGCACATTCGTGGGACAGCAACGTGCGGAATTCCGAGCTGGCGTTGGCTGATGCGATGTCGGATTCGGCGACACCGAACTGCGCCATGTCCTGCCGGGGCAGATAGATGCGTCCGCGATCGTGATAATCGCGGGACACGTCCTGCCAGAAGTTGGTCAACTGGAGGGCGGTGCAAGTCTGGTCGGCCAGGCGCTGTCGCTCCGGGTCAGAATAGCCGAACAGGTAGAGGAAAAGATGGCCGACCGGGTTGGCCGAGTAGGTACAGTATTCCGTCACGTCGTCCAGGGTATCGAAACGGCCGGATCCCTGGTCGAGCCGATTGGCGTGGATGAGACGGCGGAACGGGTCCTGCGGAATTTCAAACTTCTGAACGGTGTGTTGTACTGCGACGGAAATGGGGTGGGTGGGCCGGCCGGAGTACACTAGGTGAAGTTCGGATTCCCACCACTCCAGTTGCGCGAGACGGTGTTGGGAAACTGCCGGATTTATAAAGCCTTCCGACGCCGATTGAACGAGTCCGCTGTCCGGATTGGTTTCATCGCCGAGGTCGTCCACCATCCTGCACCAGGCGTAGATGGCGTAGACGTGGGGCAGCTTAACCCGGGGGGTGATCCACCCGCCCACGTTGAAATTTTCGTAGTGGGTCCGCGCCAGTCGGCCGCAAAACTCGTAGGCGTCGGCCAAGTCGATGGTTGGCGCGTTTCCGGTGATTCCGGAATAGTTCGGGGCGGTTCCGGCGCCGGTGGGAGTAGACATGGTGAACCGGATGGGTTTGGAACGTTATTCGCCCAGGATTTGCACCATGACCTCGCGGGGTCGAGGGTGGTCGAGCTCGATGAAGAAGATGCTCTGCCACTGCCCGAAGGGGATCTTGCCATCGACCAGGGGGATGGTTTCGCTGCAGCCCAACATCAGGTGCTGCAGATGCGCGTGGCCGTTGGGTGACTCATCCTCGGTCATATTGACGGTACGGATGGAAAAGTCGTTGTGCCGGTAATAGGCGTCGCGGGGAGCGATGCGCTCCAGGAATTCGGCCATATCCTCGATGAGCAACGGCTCGTTTTCGTTGATCTTGACCGCGGCGGTGGTGTGTTTGGAGTAAACGAGCACCATGCCGTTTGTGATGTGGGAATCGGCGACGCAGCCTTTCACCCAATCGGTTATATCGATGAGCTGGGGAGCGTCTTTAGTATCGACTTTGAGGGAGAAATTTTTGACTTTCATGGGTTGCTCTCAAGGAACGTCCGCGCAGTCCTGGTTGAATAGATGGATGAATTGCGATTCAGGATTTGTGGGTGGGTGAAAGTCCGTTTTGGCCAGTGTGGTGTGGGTGCAATTTATGAATTGCACGCGTTCGATAGCGGCCGAGGGCGAGCAGCGGCCAAGTGTTGCGGTACAGATGGTAATTTATCATAAATCCGGCGGACAATTCCGTACCCTGGAAACCGCGTTCACCGGGACCTGGGACGCGTTCGACGCGGGCGCCCTTCATGTAACCGGGGAAACCGGTTCCGGTGAAATAGGGTTCGTCCCAATGCCCGTCCGGCTGCTGGGTTTCCAACAGGTATTGTACGCCGCGGCGCGTTGCAGGATGGTCGACCTCTCCGGCGGCGATCAGGGCGATGATTGCCCAGGCGGTCTGGGAGGCGGTGCTGGGGCCGACGCCGTGCAGTGAAGGGTCGACATACGATGCGCACGACTCACCCCAGCCGCCGTCCGGGTTTTGATGCTTTGCGAGCCACTGCACCGCGCGCCGCACGTAGGGTTGGCTCATGTTCTCGCCGATGGCTTCCAGGGCCGGCAAGACTGCGCCCAGCCCGTAGACGTAGTTGACTCCCCACCGGCCGAACCAGCTTCCATCATCCTCCTGCTCGGATCGGAGGTAGCGGTATGCAGCCTGGATCATGTGCAAGTCAACCTGGTATCCGAGCTTGCCATACATCTCCATGACGTGGGCGGTGACGTCCGCGCTGGAAGGATCCAGGACCTCTCCAAAATCGCTGAACGTGATGGCGGTAACGTAGCCGTGGTTGTTGTTCTTGTCGAAAGATGCCCAACCGCCATCCCGGTTTTGCATACCGCCGACCCAACCTGCAGCGCGCTCGACCGCGCGGCGACGGAGGCTGTCCTCGTCGCCCGGGAGCCGACCCAATCGCAAAGCGAGGACGACCTCGGCCGTATCGTCGATGTCCGGGTAGCAGTTGTTGTGGAATTCGAAGGCCCATCCACCGGGCTGGACCTGGGGCGCCTGGACCTGCCAATCACCGCCCACCAGGATCTGTTTGGCGACGAGCCAGCGGGTCGCCGCGGTGAGCATGGGGTCGTCAGGCGGCAACCCACTTTCGGCCAGGGCCTGCACGACGAGACAGGTGTCCCAAACCGGAGAGATGCAGCCCTGCACGGTCCATTTGTCGCCCTTCTGGATGCCAAAGCCTTCCAGTCCTTCGAATCCCCGGGACATGGCGGGATGGTCGTTGTCGAACCCACAGACGCTGAGGGCGATCAGGCTGTACACCCACGGAGGCTGAATTCCACCCCAACTGCCGTCGGCTTCCTGGTGTTCCAGGATCCATTGGATGGCTTTCTTTTCGGCGGCGTTGCGGAAGGGGTTGAAACGCACGCGGTTGTAGAGAGTGCCGACGGTCTGCTCGATCAGATGCACCAGCCGAGCCAGGTTGAACCCGGGGGGCTTAGGGAGCGAGTAATCGGTGCCGTCCCTGCCGTCGGGCAGCAGTTCGTCGATTTCATGCTCGGGTGGGATCGCACGGACCGGATGGCGGGAGAGGACGATGGACAAGGGGACGATGCAACCGCGGGCCCAGCTGGCGAACCGGTAGATGCTGAACGGCGCCCAGTGGGGCAGCAGGATCATTTCGGTGGGCAAACGAGGAGTGCCTTCCCACTTCCATTGGCCGAACAAGGCCAGCCAGATCCGGGTGAACATCCTGGCCCGAGGGATGCCGCCAAGGGCGAGGATAAACTCGCGGGCGCGCACCATGGGATCCGATTCCGGGTCGACGCCACAGAGTTTCAGCGCGAAATAGCACTCGACGGAGGTGGAGAGGTCGCCGGGCGCGCCGTAGTAGATGGCCCACGAACCGTCGCGGTGCTGCTTGCTCAGCAGGTAATTTACGATGTGCCGCTCGCGCTCCGGATCGTGGCGGCCCAGGAACCGGCAGAGCATGACGTACTCCGCCTCCATGGTGTTGTTGGATTCCAGCTCGCCCCACCAGTAGCCGGATTCGTCCTGGATGTCCCGGAAGTAGTCATGGAGTTTCGAGATCGCAGCGTCCAGAGCACCCGACGGCGGGACCGCCCCGTTGAGGTGGTTTGCAGTCCGTGTTTGAGCTTGGTCCAGAGTCATAAGGTCGATGGGGGGTGGGCGGCTCAGGAAGGCCGGCCGGGAAGATAGCCGTAGTCCGCGAACCACCGTAACGCATTTTCCAATGCCGTTTCGATGGGGGTTTGAGGCAGGCTGAGTTGATCGACAGCCTTTTGGGAGCTGACGTACATCGGGTGGCGGGTGATCCTGATGCCCTCGACGGGAATGGAGGGTTCGCGCCGCAAGAGGTCGCTCTCGAGCCACTGGTCGCAGTAGGCGGCGGCGAGGATCAGCCAATATGGGAACCGGACGCGGGGCGGGCGGCGGCCGGTGATCGCGGCCAGGATTTTGAAGAGGTCCAGGAGGGTGAGATTGCGATTGCCGAGAATATAGCGTTCGCCGGGCTTGCCTCGCTCCATTGCCAGTATGTGGCCCTGTGCGACATCGGACACGTCAACTAGGTTCATTCCGGTGGAGATGTAACCCGGCAAGCGTCCGCGAGCGAAGTCCAGAGGGATTCGCCCGGTGGGGGTGGGTTTGACATCCCAAGGGCCCACCGGAGCGCATGGGTTGACTACGACCACCTGGAAATCCGGGTCGTTTTCGGAGAGAGCAAGCTGCTCGGCCTGGTACTTGGATTGCTTGTAGGAACCGATGAGGTGGGACGGTTCGGGAGGCAGGTCCTCGTTTCCGAGCGGGCCGTCCGGATCATTACTGCCGGCGGCAGGCAGGCCGATGGTGGACACGGAACTGGTGAAAACCACACGGCGAACGCCGGCGTCCCGGGCGGCGCGCAGGAGGTTTTTGGTGCCCAGGACGTTGGTCCGGTAAATGTCCTCTCGTTGACGGGACCAGAAGGAGTAATTCGCGGCGCAATGGTAGATAGTCTCGCAACCGGTTACGGCCTGGCTCAGAGACTCCGGCGACAGCAGGTCGCCGGTCATCTGGGTTACGTTGATGTCTCTGATTGCCAGATCGTTGGAAGCGGGCCGGGTGAGGACGCGCACGTCCTGGTGGCGTTCGACCAGGGCGCGGGCCAGATTGCCGCCGATGAATCCGGTGGCGCCGGTCACCAGCGTGGTCATTTTGGCACCGCCGACAGGACAGGGCGGGGCGGAGACAGGGAATCAACGGCAGAAAGCGCGGAGCGGGTCAGGCTGGCGCGCGCGGCGCGCGCCGCCCACGCCAAGCGTACCATGGCGGGAAGGCGCCCGGGGTGGAGGAGCAAGCCGCGCAATATTTGCCCGTCGCTGGATGGAGGGCTGGAAAGGTAGCCGGGTATTTCCGTGTGGGCGGAGTCGAGGACGGCGCGAACGGATGCAAACGGTATTCCGGCATGGCGCGCCGCTCGGGCGGCCCAATAGTCCTCCATGTTGACTGAGGCCGAGCCGGTGGCGGCATGCAGTTGCGATTTTGCAACGGTGCCGGCGATGTCCTCCACGGTGGCTGAAGGGCCGGTCGTCACGGCTGCACCCGTATGTTCGCCGGCGCGGACCAACAGCGCGTTCAATCGTGGGTCGGATTCGACGGCGTCCGGCAAATCAGGATTGAGGAACGAGCGTGCTATGTGCAGATGTCCCGGTTTGAGTCCGGGGTCGGCGCCGCCGCAGAATCCGAAGAGGATGATGGCATCAGGGCGGGATTGAGCGAGGGCGCTGACGCAATGCTGGGCGGGCTTTTTGCCGACACCCATGATGCCCAACGAGATATTGCGCTCGGCGGCGTTGGGTATCGACCGCCGGATGGCGGCGAGTTCGATGGCCAAAGGAGCTACTATCGCTAACATCGGGCAGGACCGTTGGACGATACGTAGTTGACGAGCCGGTTGGCGAGAGTGCGGCTGCCGGATTACGTGGGGGCGTTGCGGCAGGGCCGACGGTGCGGGACAGGCCTGGCCTAACCCACGCTGATTCCTCCCTTGTGCGCAGCACCGGACTTGATGAATGTGACCCATTCCCGGGGTTTGCCGATGGCGTTGAATATGGTGGCCGACTCGAACCCGCAGTGCATCATGCAGTTGCTGCATCGGGGGTCACGACCCACGCCGTACTGTTCTTCCCAGAGTTTAGGCTGGTAGAGGTCGTCCAATTCTTCGGTGTGTTCGTCCGCCAGGGGATAGCAGGGTTTGCGCCATCCCATGACCGTGTAGGTGGGGTTGGACCAAGCGGTGCACTGGTACTCGCGATCTCCGCGCAGGAAGTTCAGGTAGAGAGGGTTGTTGTAGAAACGCATTCCCTCCATGCGGGTGGGGTCCAGGAGGTTGCGGAACACGTTGCGGGATTCCTGGCGGGTTAGGAAGAGGTCCTGGTCCGGCGCGTCCTCGAAATCGTAGCCGGGGGAGATCATGGAACCCTCGACGCCGAGATCGCTGACATAGCGGAACATTTCGCGCAGGTCCTCCACGTCGCTGTTGCGGAAGACGGTGGTGTTGGTGCAGACCCGGTAGCCTCGGTCGATGGCCATGCGGATACCGTCGACGGCGCGCTTGAAAACGCCGTCGCGGGCGACGGATTCGTCGTGCTTTTCCTCCATGCCGTCCATGTGGATGACCCAGCAGAAGTACTTGGAGGGCGGGATTTTGTCCAGCATGCGGGGCAGCAGGAGGGCGTTGGTGCAGCAATAGACGAAGTATTTTTCGGATACCAGGGTATTGATGATCTCGTCGATATGGGGATGGATGGTGGGTTCCCCGCCGGCAATGGAAACGATGGGAGCGCCGGAGCGGTGGACGGCGTCGAGGGCCTCGGACACCGGCATCATCTTGTCGAGGACGCCGCGGTATTCGCGGATGCGACCGCAACCGATGCAGGCGAGGTTGCACATCTCCAGGGGTTCGAGCATGGTGACCAGCGGGAACCTGCGGCGGCCGCGCAAGCGGTTCTTGAGGATATACCAGCCCATGCGGACGCCCAGTTCCATAGGGCGTTTGGCCGGAGCATTTTTGCCGGTCTTGATGTGAGCAGGCGGGTCGGTATGGGTCCGCACCATGTTTTCGTCTCCGTGTGGATATGGGGCCGGCCAACGGGTCAGAACAACCGGTAGGCCATGAAATCTATGAGGTGGTCGGCGTCCTCGGCGGCCCAGGCGGGCAACTCGAGGACCGACAGCGACTCCCGGGCTTCCTGGGCGGTCGCCTCGGTGAGAGCGTCGGTCTGGACGGGGGCGCCGATGTCTTCCAGAATTTCGAGAACGCGGTCGACGTCAGGTTCGTCGAGAGTTTCCTTGGCGTAGAGCCGGGTCAGCTCGGTCCGGTTGGGGCCGGAGGACTCCTGGAAGGCGTAGACAATGGGATAGCTTTTCTTGCGCTGTACGATGTCGCTGTCGGTGGATTTGCCGGTGATGGCGTCGTCGCCCCAGATGCCGAGATAATCATCGCGGATCTGGAAGAGGCGACCGATGGCGCGGCCGAACCTGGCGACGCCGTTGATGGTCTCGGAATCCTCGGTGGCCAGTGCGGCTCCGATGACGAGGCTGCTGCGGATCAGAGCGCCGGTTTTGAGGGCGATCATGTCGAGGTATTCGTCGGTGCCGATGGTTTCGCGCTGCTCGAACTGGAGGTCTCGGCACTGGCCTTCGATCATCTCCAGGTAGCTTTCGGTGATCAAGCAGGAGACGCGGATGGCCGTGGCGGGGGAGATTGAGCCGGTGGCGCGGATGGAGGTGAAGTCGCCGAGGGACTGCATGGAGTCGCCGGCGACCAGAGCGGGAGACGTGCCCCAGACGGCCCAGACGGTGGGCTGGTGCCTCCGTTCATAGCCACGGTCCTGGATGTCGTCGTGGATCAGGGAGAAGTTGTGGATGAGTTCGACGGCGGCGGCGGCGGGGGCCGCGTGGTCCAACTGACCGTCGAAGGCCTCGCAGGCGAACATGCAGAGGGTGGGGCGAAGGGCCTTGCCCTGCGAGGCGGGCGTGGGCGAGGGAATGCCCGACCGGTCGGACCATCCGAGGTGGTAACGCAGCAACGTGTTGATCGGGTGTTGCTCGAGGGGTGGAACCGCGTCGGCCAGCGCGTGCTCCAGATGGGACCGGTAGCGGTCGAACATCGAGGGGAGACTGGGCCCTGCGTTAGCCGGAGCGCCGTTGGCGGCGTTGCCCACTGGGTGGGCGTCCGCGGAGGCGGTTGGTGTTGTGCCCATGTCGGGTAGCCTGCCGAGCGATAGAGGTTAGAGGGCAGCGCGGCGCGCCATTTGTTGAACCGGGGCGATTGCGTGGACCCGGGCGATCCATTCCAACGGGAAAAATTTATCGGACGGTGGCTATGCTGTCAAGGGAACTCACGTTTGCGTAACTGTTCAGAGTCGAGCAGACGGCTTCAAACGCAAAGCGTCATTCCAGCGAAAGCAGGAATTCAGGAGATCCTCGCTCTACACAAGGATGGTTCCCGCGCGGAGTTTGTGGAATCCCGCATCCGCCTGTGGCGGACATCTGCGACTTCCGCGGGAATGACGTGTGAGCGGACGGGGTTTCTCAACTCTGAACAGTTACGAGGCGACGCGGCGGGGCGCTCGGGTATGCGGATTGAGCGGACGCCCATTTTTTGCGCCAGGAGGGTATGCGCCGATTGGGACTCACTGGATGCCGACGAAGGCCTGGCAAACGCGCGCGGCGTCGAATATTTCGCTGAGGTTGGCGGTTTCGCGCGTGGTGTGGAAATCCCGTACGCCGATACCCACGGGCAGGGCGGCGATGCCGTGCTCGAAGAATACGTTGGCGTCGGAGCCGCCTCCGGTGGTTTCGGTGGCGGGCTTGAGGCCGGCGTCCGATACGCAGCGCGAAATTTGCTGTAGGGCCGGGTGATCCTGGGGGACGCTGTACGCCCGGTATTGGCTCCAGATATTGAGGTCGATGTTGGCCTGGGGATACATGGCGGCGACCTGGTCGAAAGCGCGCCGGAACTCCGCGGTGTAATTTTCGAGCTTGGACTGATTGCGGGAGCGGAGTTCGCCATCCAGATAGGCATGTTCGGGGACGATGTTGCGCTTGAGGCCACCCTGGAGGAGGCCGATGTTGCTGGTGGTTTCCTCGTCGATGCGGCCGAGGGGCAGGCGGGTGAGGATGTTGGCAGCGACGAGGAGGGCGGAGACGCCGTTTTCGGGTTCCAGGCCGGCGTGGGCGGCGACGCCAGTGATATTGGCCTGGACGATGTTCTGGGCGGGGGCGCCGACGCAGATGCGGCTGACGGGTCCCTCACCGTCAAAGACCAGACCAGTGGTGGCCTGAACGAGGGAGAAATCGAGATTGCGGGCGCCGTTGAGTCCGCCCTCTTCGGCGCGGGAGAACACCACCTGGACCGGGCGTCGGGGAGAGCCCTCCTCGACAGCGGAGGTCAAGCCTTCGAGGACGATGGCAAGGCCGGCCTTGCAGTCTCCGCCCAGGATGGTGGTGCCGTCGGAGCGGAGGGTTTCTCCATCGGGATCGAGGGAAGGATTGATGCCACGGCCGGGTTCGACGGTGTCCATGTGGGCGGACAGCATGACCGGGGTTTGACTGTCGGCGCCGTTGGTTCCGGGGAGAGTGGCGACGAGGTTGCCATAATCGTCGTGGCGGATGGCAGCGCCCAAGTTGGCGAGGCGACTGGAGAGGTGGGCGTCGATTGCGTCCTCTTCGCCGGTGGGGCTATCGATGCGGATGAGTTCGATGAGGGTCTGGGTGAGGCGCTGGCGATCAGGCATGGGTCGGCTCCTGGGGGTATAGGTGCAACGCCGGCATTATGCGCGATGGACGCGGATTATTCCAGCCGGCCCGCGGGCAAGCGCCGGGACGCGCCGACCGGGTAATGATGAGACCCATCAGTATGTGTCGCCCGCGCCCGCGGGCGGGCGGCGCGGCCTCGGGTCGGAGCGGATGATTATCCGCCCCGACAGGCTGCGGTTGTTTCTTTGTCAAGCTCAAGATGAGTGGGTGTGGTGTTTCGGTGGGGTTCTCCTTTCGCGTGGTGGTTGGTTTTCGGTGTTTGGCGTCAGGTTGAGGTTCGGGTTGCGTGTTCCGCCGGAGGCGGGTGTGCTCAGCACGGCCAACACTGATTGGCGCAGAGTTATGTGTCCTAGATTTCCGTGTACC
>JAJDXU010000025.1 GCA_022823105.1 Dehalococcoidia bacterium | reverse complement strand
TGGCTTTGCTGGTGATAGCGGCATGGGCATTCATCCTGCTGGACGGCAACAGCGGTCTCACCGACCTGTTCCGCGAGCGCACCTGGGATAACGCGGGGCGTTTCATAGCCAGCCTTGCCGGCAGTGAATCCGAGGGCGCGTCGCCGTTCGTCCAGGCGGCTCGGTGGATGGACACGGGCCGGCTGGCGCTCAACACCCTAGCTATGTCGGTCCTGGCCATGGGCATCGCCGGCACTGGCGCGTTGGTGCTGCTGATGCCGGGGGCGCGCAACGTCAGCGACGGAACGCTGGGCGGCGCGCCGTCCCGAACCGGCGCGGTCGTGTACGCGGCGGTTCGTATCTTTTACACCCTGACGAGGGCCGTACCGGAGTTGGTATGGGCCATGCTCATCGTGTTCTTCCTGTCGCCGGGAATCATCCCCGGCGCGCTGGCCCTGGGCATCCACAACCTGGGCATCGTGGGACGCCTGACCTCGGAAGTGGTGGAGAACCTGGACCCGGCGCCGGCCCGGGCGCTGCGGGCTGCAGGTGCATCCAGCCCCAAGGTGCTGCTCTATGGCATGTTCCCCCAGGCTCTGCCGTTGTTCCTCACGTTCCTGATGTACCGTTGGGAGGTGGTAATCCGCACCACCGTGGTGGTGGGATTTTTGAACGCCGGCGGGCTGGGGCGCGAATTCAGGCTGCGGATGTCGTGGTTCCACTACGACGACGTCGCGTTGCTGCTGGTGTGGTATCTGCTGCTGGTAATCGCCGTGGATTTGCTTAGCGCGCAGCTGCGGCGGCGGGTGCGGTGGGAATGATGCAGGTAGGATGGAATTTGACATCAACATGGTTTTGCATTGACATATTTTGCGAATGTTCCCCGTTGTTGGTGAGGATTAACCTCCCATCAATTGGCGGGGCTTGTTTACATTTCACTATGCTTGCCCACGACAAGCTCGTGCATTTTATAGATGCGCAGAATTTCTATCTGGGAGCCAGGGAATTCTTCCTCAACCAAGGCGGGCCGACCGTTCACGGCCAGTTGGACCCAAAGAAAACTGGGTGGACTGATCGCATCGCGAGGCGGTCCAAAATGTCTGGCGCCTTTGGCTCAGCAGGTTGGACTGGGACTCCGTGGCAGACGACAGACGACACCGATTACGGCCGGCCCTGATGAGACAGCGTGTGGCGATCCTACCGCTCGTGACCGTATATCTCCGTATCCGGATGGTATTGGAACCAGCCGAACCAGAATGACGTGATGCTGGGAATGCGCGCCAGCGTGCGTGACGGGTCGCCGCCAGCCACCAGGCCCTCTTCGGTTACCGTCCACCGCTCGTCGCTGTCGTCCACCAGGGCCGCCGGCGCCAGGTCGGGATTGTCGTCCTCCGTTGCGGCGAAGACCAGATCACCGCGCTCGTAGATGCGGCCGGCCCTGGACTCCGGCGACGCCACGACCACCACGTTCATCCCGCCCACGGTATCGTTGACCAGGCGGGCGGCCTGCAGGTCCTGCACCGCGTAGGCCTTGGCCGATTCGCCGATGGACAGGCCGACCACCACGGTCTTCGGCTCGAAAGTTTCATCCCGCAGCCACACCGGGAACATCACCTCGTCGGACGTGAAGTAGTTGTAGTAGATGGCCAGGGGGTTATCCTCGGGCACATAGAACTCGGCCGGATAGACGCCCGTGTCCTGGGCCAGCACCGTGGTGTCGGGGTGCTCGTCCCACCATTCGCCCCACGTGGTAACCACCGATGGGAAGAAGGGCTGACGGATACCCGAGTCGGCCAGGGGCCCAATGACCGGCTCGCCGATGAACTGGTTCCAAAGGGTGCGAGTGGCGCGGTCGTACATTACCTTGTTGCTGCGGTAGAGCAGGCCCGAGGTGCCGAAGGTGGTGGGTTCGC
This sequence comes from Dehalococcoidia bacterium, assembly GCA_022823105.1. GTDB lineage: Bacteria > Chloroflexota > Dehalococcoidia > Lucifugimonadales > UBA3495 > Bin87. Next base: position 2,465 of record JAJDXU010000025.1, on the reverse strand, counting down.
CGTTGACGATGCCGGAATACACGATTCCGGTGCCGCAGAGGGTTCAATACACCAGGGATATGGGTTCGCCGCCCAGGGTGTCGTTGGCCAGCTCGTGGGCGTTCATCACACGCAGGGGATAGGCGCGGTGTTCGCCGTTGATGGAGACGCCGAACACGCGGTCATCAGGCCAGAGGTAGGTGGCTTGCTCCGGCAGGATGTGCGGCGGGTGCTCCAGCGGCGGGATGCCATCCAGCCGGACGCCGCCCCAGACCACCTCGGTGAGATTGACGCGGGAATGCTCGATGCCGGGCTCCAGGATGGCCGCTATGGAGGGGTCGATCACCGCCAGCCCGTTCACCTTCCACCGTCCGTAGTCCGACGGCGGTGTGAATTCCTCCTCGCGCGCGCCAACCCATTCGCGCCAACGGCGACGGTCGAAATCGAAGTCCTGCCCGGTCAGTTCGGTGAGCGTGTCCAGCCCGCTGCGGGCCACGTCCAGGTTGAAGAACTTGAGCGCCTCCAGGATCACGTAGGCCTGGGACTTGTCCTCAAAGAAAACCGTGTCTTCCAGTGCAGCCAGGGAATCGCCGGGATCGTGTCCCAGCCCGTCCCAGATGCCGTACATGGTGCTGTTGGGATCGTAGGTCCCGCCGCCCGGCACGGGACGGAAGGGCGACTCGGTCGGAGGTTCGGCGGGCTCGGCGGCGGCCTCCGACACCGGCGGCGCGTCGGTGGGCGGCGGAGGTTCGGTCAATGAGGCCGACGGCTGTCCGGTCTGGGCTGGCTGGCCGCATGCCGCGATGGTAGCAACGGCCACCAGGACGACGGTCAATAAGCCTGCCCAACGCGGAATCATCTGGGCTATCCCAAGTCGGCCTCCGGAACCGGCTGGATGCACTCTACCTCTACCAGTAGAGTACGTCCGTGAGGCGGCGGAGGATTAATCGAATTGGTAGGGGTAGATGACCTGGACGACGCGGCCGTCTCGCAGGGCGTTGAAGTAATTGTGCGCCGCGCCCGGCTGCTGCAGCCACCGCCGAACTATGTAGGCACAGATGCCGGCCAACTGGGTTCCCACGCAGGTTTCGGGGGGCGCGACAATCAGGTCGTCGTACATGGACGGTGATACGGTGTCTGATTCCTCGCCGAGGAACTCTGCCATCGCCGCGGAAATGGATTTGGACTCGGCGCCGGCCATCAGCATGGCGTAGTCGCGCACGTCCCAGACCGACTGCATGATGTCGTCGGGGTTCATCTGCGCCATCACGTTTTCATCCAGGAACATGGTGAGGGCCAGCAGGAACCGGCTGAAAGCGAGGCGGGACGGGTCCGCGTTGCCGTAGAGAGGATTGCCCTCGGTTGTGGCGGCGTCGACGTAGTCAGCCTTGCTGATGTAGGAAACGAGCAGTGGAACTTCGCGCCGGATGAGGATGCTGAGGCAATCCTGGATGAGTTCGCCGCGCTGCTCCGGCTGCCAGGTCCGGAAAGGCCCGGTACCCTGGTAAATGTGCCGGGGGTTCAGTCCGGCGGGGACGCCGTCGGATCCCGGAGGGCTTCCGAAATGGCGGCGCACCAGGGCGTCATACTCGCCGCACATGGAGATGTACTGGCTTTCCTGCACCAGCAATCCCGCATGAATATGGTGGGGCTGGTTGGGATCGTTGGCGCTGGTGCCGGTAAGACCGGACTCGCTGAGGAAAACCATATACATGAAGAGCCTCCTGGAGCGGCGACAGGATGCGATAAAGGCAAGGGGCGGGTTGATGCCCGCCCCGAGAGGTCGATTCGTTGATGTCAGGCAGAGACCGTGCGGAAGTCCACGTGCAGCACATCGCCCGTACGGGGGTCCCACTGGATATGGGATGCCTCGGCGGTGTATGTGTCGGACTCCCCGGAGATGTTCAGGCTCATGGGCTGCCCGAACTCGCCGCCGGACCGGCTGATGGCGCGCAGCAGCGTGCGAACCTCGCATTGCAGGGCGCGGGACTCAATGCCGCGTCCGTAGAGGTGGACCGGAACGATGCCGGAGCGACGGAGGGCTTTTACTTTCTTGCCCAACGTCTCACGGGGTTCAAGTTCGAGGGAAACCGCCTGGGTGGTCATTGTGTCAGGGACTCCTGGTTACGCATATCATGGCGGGCCAGGCCGGCCCGCAGGGTGAGCGCATATCATAGCACATACCGGGTTGGCTCAGCGCGCCGAAGCGGAGCGCGAGCGGGGCCTTTGGGTTACCGGTTCAACCCGGGTTGAGGGCACGGCTAACGCGCAGGCGCGGGAAGGTCCCAGCGGAAAAAGTCGCGGTAGCGGTCGTGGCTGGCCCAGGGCAGCAGGTTGAATACGATGACCTCGTACTCGGGAACATCACCCCGCAGCCGGATGTCCTTGAGGTAGCGGCCCAGGTCGGCGTAGGTGGGGAGGAGGAAGCCGGCATTGGCGATGCGTCTGATTACGTCGCCGGGTTCCGGGGGTTCAGACGGGTCCCA
>JAJDXU010000368.1 GCA_022823105.1 Dehalococcoidia bacterium | reverse complement strand
CTTCACCATGGCAATTGATCGAGGGATAGAAGGAGAGGGCAAGTTATGGCGACGAAAGCCTTTTTGCTGGTCGAGACCGCCGTGGGTCGCACGCGGGACGTGGCGAACACGTTGAGAGGGCTGGACGGCATCGAATCAGTGGACGTGGTCACCGGGCCTTACGACATCATTGCCGTGATATCCGGGGAGGATATGTCGGTGGTCGGCGGGCTGGTGACCGAGAAAATCCACACGGTAGTGGGCGTGGTGCGAACCGTCACCTGCGTGGCGGTGGATGCTTGATGCAGGGATAGCCCGGCAATACGGCAAGGAATGCAGCGGGAGGCATCGGTGGAATATCGTTTTACCCAGGACGACGACCAGTTTCGCGACGACCTGCGTACGTTCATCCAGTCAGAATTACCCCCCGACTGGGAGGGCGGTGGGCGCTGGCCGGAGGAGTACGACTGGGATTTCACGATGCACCTGAGGGGACGGCTGGCCGAGCGCGGCTGGCTCACCATGCATTGGCCGGAGGAATACGGCGGGCAGGACGCATCTCCGGTCCGATCTGCGATCTACAACGAGGAGTTGGCCTATCTGCGAGCGCCGGGCAGGGATATTTTCGGCGTGCGGATGCTGGGGCCGACCCTGATGATCCACGGCAGCGAGGAACAAAAGCAGGAGCATCTGCCGCCCATCGCACGGGGTGAAATCCAATGGTGCCAGGGGTACAGCGAGCCGGAGTCGGGTTCCGACCTGGCGTCGCTGAGCACCCGGGCCGTACGGGACGGCGACGAGTACGTCATCAACGGCGCGAAAATCTGGACGACCCTGGCGCACAGGTCGAACTGGATCATGTGCCTGGCGCGGACAGACCCGGAGGCCCCGAGGCACCGGGGCATCAGCTTCATCCTGGTGGACATGAAAACTCCGGGCGTGGAAGTGCGGCCGGTGATAAATATGGCCGGCGGCCATGAATTCAACCAGGTGATTTTCGACAACGTGCGCGTGCCGGCCAGCAACGTTGTGGGGGAGGAAAACCGGGGATGGTACGTGGCGGTGACCCTGCTGGACTTTGAGCGTTCGGGGATCGACTATTCAGCCATTGCCCGGAGGCTGCTGGACGACACGCGGGAGTACGCGGGAAACCTATCGCGAAACGGGAGCAAGGTTACCGGGATCCCCTGGGTGCGGAATCTCTTTGCGGACCGGTACGTGGAGTGCGAGGTGGCCCGCCTGATGGCCTACAACGTGGCGTGGATGCAGGGCGAAGGGCTGGTGCCCAACAAAGAGGCGTCCATGAGCAAAGCCTTCGGCAGCGAGACGCTGCACCGGTCGGCCAACGCGGCGCTTGAGATTGCGGGCCTGCCGGGAGCGTTGGCGCGGGACGAAGTGCGAGCGCCGCTGAAAGGCCGCCTGCCGGAGAACTGGATGATCAGCTTTTCCCACAAAATCGCCGGAGGCACATCGGAGGTTCAGCGCGGCATCGTTGCGGGACGAGGGTTGGGCCTGCCGCGGGGGTGAGCGAGCGAGGGATACCGGGCTCGTGGGATCATTTCGGGGCAGTGATCATTTCGAGGGATAGAAGGCCAGCGAGACGAACGCCTCAGTCTCCTCGGGCGTCAGTTCCTGCATGGCGCGACGGCAGCGATTCAGGACGCGGAATATGGTCCGCGGGGTAACCGAGAACCGTTGGGCGGCTTCCCTGACCGAAAGGCCCTCGGAATGGATGGCATCGGCGATTCTGAAATCGCGCGCCAGGCGACGGTAGGCAGTGAACCAGGCCATATCGTCGAACTTGCACCTGGAAAGAGGACATTCCAGGCACGTGCGGGCGACCTCGCACCCATTGTCTGCGTAGTAGTCAATACCGGGCTCCCTGGTTCGTCGTTTGCTTGGGGAGACGGCGTTCACTCCGTACATGGACACTCCGAAACGTACGTTCTTTATTTTGGCAATTATAGAACCGACGTTCCGCATATGTCAATCCGAGTCAGCGGGCGCTTGCGTCAGTCAAGGGGCTGACCTGGCCATCCCTGGTGTTGCATCAAACTGGCGCTGGATCAAATCCGTCCAAAAATCGCGCTGAAGTCCAGGCGATCGGGTGATGTGCTAACATCAGTTGGAAAGGTGGTGTCGCGATGTTGAGATTTCTCTGGCCCCTGCTGCTGATGTTCGGCCCACACCTGGCGCCGCGGGTGATCAAATTCGTGCGGGCGGTGTGGCGGCTGCACAAGGACCCCCGGGTGAACATCCTGCTCAAGCTGCTGATCCCGCTGGCCCTGGTTTACGCGATTTGGCCGTGGGACTTCATCCGGGACCGGATTCCGTTCGGATTGGGGCGCTACGACGACATCATCATCTTTGGGCTGGCCGTCTTCATATTCTGGAAGCTGTGCCCTCCCGCGGTGGTGCGAGAGCACATGGGGGACCCTCCACCGCCCCGTCCGGAGGACAACGATCCGGACAGCGTGGTGGACGGCCAGGCACGTCCGAGAGATGATAGCGAGTAGCCGACAACGATGATGAGTCGGCGAATGAACGTCGGGATGAGGGGCGGGTTTGAGACCCGCCCCTACAAGCAGGTGTGGGGATGGCGGACGTAGTTCAACCGCGCCGCACGCCGAAATCGACGGGAGGGGTCGGCGGCATTTCGCTGTACGTCCATGTTCCCTTTTGCCTCAGCAAATGCCCGTATTGTGACTTCAACACCTACCAGGGCATCGAATCGCAATTCGGCGATTTTCTGACGGCGGTCACCGGCGAGATCGAGGCCTGGGCACGCGCGCTGGGACGGCCGGCGGTGAACACCGTATTCCTTGGAGGCGGGACGCCATCGTATCTGCCTGAGGGGGACGTGGGGCGGATCCTGGATGCCATCGCCGGGTCGTATCCGGTGAGAGGCGGCGCAGAGATAACGGCGGAGTGCAACCCCAACGACCTGACGGCGGCGAAGTGCGCTGAACTGCGGTCCGCCGGCATCAATCGCATCAGCATGGGCGTGCAGAGCATGGACAACGGGTTGCTGGCGATGCTGGGGCGACGGCATGACGCAGACGAGGCGGTGGGAGCGTTGGAAGCCTGCCGGCGAGCCGGGTTTGAAAACGTGAACCTGGACCTGATGTATGGACTGCCTCACCAGTCGCTTGGCCAGTGGCGCGACACGGTGGAGCGAATACTCTCGCAATCGCCCGAGCACATTTCCATGTACTCGCTGACGCTGGAGGATGGGACGCCGCTGAAACGCTGGGTTGAGCAGGGCAATTTGCCGGAACCGGACCCCGACCTGGCGGCCGATATGTACGACCTGGCCCGCTCAGCGCTGGGCAACGCGGGCTATCACCACTACGAGATCAGCAACTGGTGCCGGGCCGGGTTTGAGTCGGAGCACAATCTGGCGTATTGGCGGAACCTGGAATGGCTGGGCGTGGGCCCTGGGGCTCATTCGTCGCTGCGCACGGTGGACTCGCCCGGCGGTTGTCGATTCTGGACGGTGCGGTCGCCGAGGGAGTACGCGCGGCTGGCGGATGAATGGTTCGGGACGGCGACTCAGTGGGAGTCAGCGACGGCGGCGGCGATCGAGAGCGTTCCCACAGTGGACGGGCTCGAATCGATCGACGAGGGGACGGCGGCGGCGGAGACGATGTTCCTGGGGCTCCGTTTGCTGGACGGCATGGACGTGGGGGAGGCGTCGGCCAGGGCCGGAATCGACCTGGCGGCGCGGTATGCGCGGGAGTTGGGCGAGTTGACGCAGGATGGGCTGCTGGTGTGGGAAGGCGACGGACGGCTGCGATTGGCGGAGGAGGCGTACCTGGTGGCGAACCAGGTGTTCACACGGTTCCTGGCGAGTTAGCAGGGTTATGTGGCAGGCTGTTTCGAATCTGATCCGCTTGATCCCGACGCTGATTTGCGAACTTCCTCAAGTGTGGAGGCGTATCGTAATTTTGGGGCATTCGCCTCGGTTTTCGCGGCCGCGATTTGCTTCGTGCTGTCATGGCGGCTGAGCGGCGGTGTCCCGGCGACGGTATTGACTGGCCCTTTGTCTATATTTCTCGATGCCAAGCTATTGGCACTCTCCATAGCCGCGATAGTGATCATTCTATCTTGGTTGGGGACTCTGGCTTACTCGCTTTATCGGAAGCATTAGACCACCGCCTTACGATGCTCGCTATCATCACTAATCCAGCGATTGTCCAGCCGACCGCAGCCGAGGACACGATGATCGCGCCGATCAGAACCGTTAAGTCACTAGGAATTAGGAACACGCCGGACATTACCACGAGTAAACCGATGGCAGCGAGACCGGCAGCAAGGTAACTGATAGCCCCCATCCAGTCGTCGGCGGAAGGCGAAGCTTCGACCGGAGGTTTGACTGCCGAGGAACCGTCGATTCCAATCCCTTCGTGTGGTGCAGCGGGCGTAGTCATTGTGCATACCTCTCAACTGCATATTACCATGATTGACAAATGGGCACTGTAATCGCAGTTTTCCGGCTATGCTAAACTGCCGGCGTGTGCGGCTGCGGCCCGCACTGACATTTGATTTTCCTGTTGAATTCGGAGGCTTTTTATGGCTGTGCAGCCCTACTCGATATCCGTCTCGGATGATGTGTTGGAGGACCTCAAGCACCGGTTGGCGCACGTGCGCTGGCCGGACGAGATCCCGGGGGCCGAATGGGATTACGGCTCAAACCTGGATTACATCAAGGAGCTGGTGGCGTACTGGCGGGACGGGTTTGACTGGCGTGCGGCGGAGGCGGGCCTGAACGCTTTCAATAACTTTTACACCACAATTGAAGGACAAGGCATCCACTTCATCCATGAGAAGGGCAAGGGGCCCAACCCGATGCCGATCATCGTGACGCACGGGTGGCCGGGCTCGATCTACGAGATGCACAAGATCATCCCGATGCTGACGGACCCGGCGAGCCACGGGGGAGACGCGGCTGACTCCTTTGACGTGATCGTGCCGTCGATGCCGGGTTATGGCTTCAGCGCACAGACCCGGGAGCGCGGCATGAACACCCGGCGGATCGCGGAGCTTTGGGACAAGCTGATGGCCGACGAGCTGGGATACCAGCGATACGCGGCGCAGGGCGGCGACTGGGGAGCGGGCGTCACAGCACGGCTGGGGTTCCATCACTCCGACCACGTGCTGGGGATTCACACGACGTCGGTTACGCAGGCGATTCCTTACCAGGGCGCGAGCCTGCAGGGCTTGAGCATGCGGGAGCGGTTGGAGCAGGTGATCGGGACGCCACAGGGCGGATACCGGAGGGACTTTGCGGCCTCGCTGTCGGACGAAGAGCTGGCGATGATCGACCAGCGCGTATCGTGGGCGGCGGCTGAGGGCGGATACGCGCATATCCAGGGCACCAAGCCTCAGACGCTGGCGTACGGGTTGAACGACTCGCCCGTGGGTCTGTGCGCATGGATCGTGGAGAAGTACCGGACGTGGAGCGACTGCGACGGCGACGTGGAGAGCGTGTACACCAAGGACGACCTGCTAACCACCGTAATGATCTACTGGGTTACGCAGACCATCAACTCCAGCACGCGGCTGTACTATGAGAACGGGCGGACGCCGTGGTATTTCGGGCCGGAGGATCGGATCAACGTGCCGTGCGCCATTGCGGTGTTCCCGAAGGAACTGTCCACGCCGCCGCGGTCGTGGGCCGAGCGGACGTACAACGTGCAGCGGTGGACCGAGATGGACAGCGGGGGACACTTCGCGGCGCTGGAGAAGCCGGCGGAACTGGTTGCAGATATGCGGGAGTTTTTCCGGGGATTGCGCTGACGGGTACACTGTCGTCAACGCGGGCAATACCCGGCTTGGAGAATCATTGTGGGTCCCACTGAATGGACATTGATCGGCGTCGCGATCGCCCTCTTCCTGGCAGTTGGGGCCATGATCAGGTTCAGCAATTCATCCATCCGAAATGAACTCAAGGGGAGCAACGTCGGAGTCAGGACGGAAATCGCCGAGGTCAGGACGGAGATCGCCGGAGTCAGGACGGAAATCGCCGACCTACGCACCGAGGTTAAAGTCGACATTGGGAATGTGAGAACCGAAATCGCCGGCCTCCGCGCTGAATTGAAGGGCGACATAGCCGACCTCCGCGCCGAGTTGAAGGGTGACATGGCCGACCTCCGCGCCGAGTTGAAGCTTGACTTTCAAGCCAACCGGGCCGAGATAATTACCAACCGCCGCATGCTCGGCCGTTTTGCGTTGCACCGCCACGGCGAGGACGGGTTGCCCCTGGCGCCGCTGACCGACACTCTTGAGCCGCCGGAGGGTAGCGGCGATCCCGCCGCCGGCGAGAACGGAAGCAATTAACCGCTGGGATGTGGGCAAGGCTGACATCGCCCCCAAAACCCGTTACCATGTCTGCACTTGAAGCACTCGTGAGTCCGGAGGGCCGGGCAAAACAAGGAGGATTCCGTTAGATGATTACGAAGTTTGGCAGCCTCTGGGCCGGCAACGTCGATATGGACAACCCCGGCTACCAGGGCACACCGGCCAATGACCGCTGGCTCTCAGACGAGGAACTGGCTGGCGGCGGTATCGAGAAAGCCGAAAAGATAGCCATCGCCATGGACCGCCTGGGCTACGACACGTTCTGGGCGGCCGAGCACCACTTCCAGCGGGAAGGGTACGAGGTCATTCCCAACCTGCTGATGTTGTGGGTACACCTGGCGCACCTGACTGAAAACCTGCGGTTTGGCTGCGGTTTCAACATCAACCCCATGTGGAACCCGCTGAGGCTGGCGGAGGATTATGCAACAGCCGACTGGCTGACCGACGGCCGAGTGCGTTTTGGCGTGGGCCGCGGCTACCACACCCGCGAGGTTGAGGTGTTCGGCGCTCCCATCATGGACCAGAACGCCAACCGCGAGCTGTTCGAGGAACAGGTTGAGGTGATCTGGAAGGCGTTCAACCAGCGCAGCTTCTCGCATCACGGCAAGCACTACAACATTCCGCCGAACGTGCCCTATCGCGGGTATGATCTGGAGGAGATCACGCTGGTGCCACGGCCCAAGTACGACGTTGAATGGTGGCAGCCGGTGGTGTCGGCGAGCGACCGGGCCATCAACTTCATGGCGAAGTGGGGAATCAAGGGCATCATCGGCGGCGGCGCGGCTACCGGCGGCGCGAGCGACGACGTGATCCATCGCTGGCAGGCCATTCACGCCGAGCATGGCAAGGAATGGGAACTGGGCGAGGGACTGGCCGTTGGTTATTCCGTGCAGATTGCCAACTCCGAGAAGGAGGCCATGGACCAGGCGCGCCTGTGGATGGAAGAACGGGTCAAGATGTTCGGGCCGCTGGGGTTCATTGCCGGACTGACGCAGGAGCAGCTGGACGCGCTGAACGCTTTCGGACGCCCCGTTCCACAGGGTCTGAAGATGCCCACCATCGAAGAGTCGGTGGCGGCGGGCCAGTACCTGGTGGGGCCGCCCGACCGGATCACCGAGCAGTTGATGGAAGTGCAGGAGAAGTACCCGGGCCTGCAGGAAATTAACATCGGCGTCACCAACATGGGTATGCCGACCAGCGCATCCATGGACCAGCTTGAATGGTTCGCCAGGGACGTGATGCCGCACTTCGAAACGAAGCAGGGCGCGGACAACTAGCCCGCAACTTCGGGCGTGATTCAGGCCGGCGGCGCAATGTCGCCGGCCTATGCTTGCCGGCCCGCACCCAGCGCAACCTACCCTGTCGTTCTAATACACAGGCCAACCAGACCGTACCGCGCATGGCTACGATGATACCGGAGACCATTCCGGCCGACGCTCCGCCCTCGGAGCGCAGGGTTTTTGATCTGATCAAGTGTGACCCGGCCACGCATGGTTGGGTGGTGCTCCATTCGTCTGGGCACATGCCGGCAACGGGGAATCCCAGGGAGATCGATTTTCTGGCGATGGCGCCGGGATACGGCATCATCTGCATTGAGGTCAAGGGTGGCGGGTTCGACGTTCGGGCGGAAGAATGGCGCACGCTGGCAACCGGGCAGTTGGTGGAGCCTCCGGTGCGCCAGGCGGAAAACGCGATGTACGCCCTGCACGATGAGCTGGAGCGGCAGTTCGGGGCAGGATCACCGGAGGCCCAGATACCCACTGAGTGCGTCGTCGTGTTCACCGACACCAACTGGCCGGATGGGGTTCGACGCCCCACCCGCCACGTGATTGACCACGACGACCTTGAGTCCGGCATATCGCTGGGGCGACGGCTGCAAACCGCGGCATTGCGGATGCGACCGGCAACCGGCCGCAGGGCGGCAGCGCGCACGCCGTTCACGGCGCAGATGGTGGATCGGCTGCGCAAATACCTGGTTCCCGACTTCACGATGGACCTGGTCACCGCCGTTGGTCCCACCCTCGACCACATCAACGAGCAACTGATTCGGCTCACCGAGGAGCAATATGCGGCGCTGGACCTGGCGCGGGATAATGATCGCTGCCTGTTCAAGGGCGCGGCCGGCACCGGCAAAACATTGCTGGCGATTGAGTGCGCCCGTCGTGCGGCGGAAGCGGGTCACCGGGTGGCGCTGGTGTGTTTCAACCGGCTGCTGGCCAACTGGCTGAAGGAATGCACGGAGGGAACACACGGCATCACTGCGGGCTCGTTCTGGCACGACCTGATGACGCCAATCATACAGGCCGGTTCGCTCGGGAACGAGTTTGTCAGGTTCGACCTGACGGTGGACAACTCCGATCTTTATGAGAACGTGTTCCCGGAATATTCGAGGCGGGCCCTACGAGAAACGGGGCCGCTTTTCGACGTCCTCATCGTGGACGAAGCGCAGGATTTGTGCCAGTCGCCCTACCTGAAAATAATGGACCTGACGTTGGACGGCGGCCTGGAGCAGGGCCGCTGGGCCATGTTCGGCGACTTTACGAACCAGGCAATATACCTGAGCGGAAGCGCCGATCCGGAAAGGGCGCTGCTGCAGTATTTCGCGCACCCGGCCAGGCGACAACTGATTATCAACTGCCGGAACACGCCGCCCATCGCGCGTCACACGGCGCTGATCGGGCGCGGGGAGCAGCCCGCAACCATCAACCCCGACGTGCACGGGCCAGTGCCGGATTACGTATATTGGGGTGATGCGGACGAACTGTCCAACGAACTGGACGAGGAGATCCACCGCCTGCTGGCAGAGGACGTGCGCATCGGTGAAATAACGGTGCTGGCGACGAACCGACTGGAAACCTCCGGCCTGGACGCCAACCGGACGTACGGGTCGTATCCACTGTTCGACCACTCACGTGGCAGCAGGTTGGATGTGGATGATGAGGACCCTGCACACCTGAGATTTTGCTCGGTGCAATCTTTCAAGGGCATGGAAAGCCACGTTGTGGTGCTGATACTGGAACGGCTGGACCGGGGGTTTGACGGGCCTCACGCGTACATAGGCATGAGCCGTGCCCGAGGGGCACTGACCGTGTTGGCCCATTCCGCTCTGAAGCCGGAAATCGAAAGTCGCCTTGCCTGATCATAATATAACCACCACCGTGGTCGGAACGACGACTTGGGGCACCACGCTGGCAGTGCTGACCGCAAGAGCGGACGTGCCCGTGCGCCTGCTCTGCCGTACGCGAGACGAAGCGGATGAGCTGAAGCAGTCCGGGGAGCACACCAGGCGACTGCCGGGAGTCCCGTTTCCGCCGGCGCTTTCGGTAGAACATGATCCCGGCGTTGCGCTCACCGATGCGGGGCTTGTGGTTATTGCGACGCCCTCGGACCGGTTCAGGGAGAATGTGCGGCGAGTCGCAGAAGCGATCCCGCAGGATGCGGTGATGTTGAGCGTTACGAAAGGGCTGGAGTTGCCGGCGGGATTGCGGATGAGCGAGGTATTGGCCGAGGAGTTGCCGCACCATGCTCCGGGACGGTTCGCCGTGCTATCGGGTCCCAACCTGGCGGGCGAAATCATGGCGGGCAAGCCGGCGTTGACGGTGGTAGCCGCGTTGGAGGAAACGGCCCGGCGATTGGTGCAGGACACGCTGATGTCGCCGGCGTTTCGCGTTTACACCAGCGACGACGTTGTGGGCGTCGAGTTGGGCGGGTCGCTGAAAAACATCATAGCGCTGGCGGCCGGGATGGCGGACGGTCTGGGCGCTGGGGACAACGCCAAAGCGGCGCTGGTTACCCGTGGCCTGAGCGAGATCGGACGCCTGGGTATTGCCGCGGGCGCTCAGTTGACGACATTTGCCGGACTGGCAGGGTTGGGCGACGTGATGGCGACCTGCAGCAGTCCACTGAGTCGCAACCGGCGGGTAGGTGAAGAACTGGCCAAAGGGCGAACGCTGGACGATATTCTAGCCGGGATGGACGCGGTGGCGGAGGGCGTCAACACCACGGTGGCAGCGTTGGAGATGGCGGAAAATCTGGACGTGGACATGCCGATTACGCGGTTGATGTCACGGGTGCTGTTTGAAAATCTGCCGGCGGCGGAGTGCATCCCTGCGCTGATGGAGCGGCCGCCACGAGCTGAATGGTAGAGCAAGGACGGTGTCCCATCCGGTACAATATCATCAGGTAAACGACACATAAGGGTAACGCAAATGACTGCCACGCAACGACCCGATGAAGACCGCCTGGACCGCGTGGAACGCATCCTGGCAGAGATGGCGGCTGCACAGGCCGAAGCCAACGTTGCCCATCAAAACAGGATGGCCGAACTGGAGAAACTGGTGGCCAAAATAGGTGAGCGGGTTGACCGGCTGGCCGAACAGCAGCAGCGCACGAATCAGGATGTGTCGGTTATCAAGGGATGGCAAACCGAAGCGGTGGTAGCGAGAAACGCAAGAGACATCTTTGCTCGTTTGGCGCCAAACGGCATCCTGATGCGCATGTTTCCCAAGGACGAAATGGGCGCGTATATGAACGCCGCGACCCGTAACAACTATATGACGCGAGACGAGGTAGACAAAGCGGGAGCGATCGATTTCCTGATGGAAGGCACGAACTACGAAGGCGCACCGGTCTCGTTCGCTGTCGAGGTATCGTACACTGCGGGCATGGACGACATCCGCCGCGCAGTGGAGCGGGCCCCGCTTATCGCAAAGATGCTAGGGCGAGATGTAGTGCTTCCCGCCGTTGCAGCAGAGGTCATCAGTGAGACCTTCGAAGAGGACGCGCGCACCTACCATGTCCACTGGGCCTACGTTCCCAACGGCAACAGCCTTATGCAGTAACTCTCCTGATGCACTGACTTCGATGACTACCGGAGTTCGCGCGGGAGGGTGAAGGTGATGTCTTCCTCGGCGCCCTCGAGGAGGGTCACGCGCTCGGGGCGCAGGGATTCGATGACGGCTTCCACCAGGACTTCGGGGGTGGATGCGCCCGAGGTTACGCCGGCTTTGCGGCATCCGACGAGCCAGTCGGGGTTGATCTCGTCGGGGCCGTTGATCAGGTACGCAGGGGTACCGTTGGCTTCGGCGACCTCGCGCAGGCGGTTGCAGTTGGAGGAGTTCTGCGCGCCGATCACCAGCACGACGTCCACGAGGCCGGCCATCTGGGTAACGGCGTCCTGCCGGTTCGTGGTGGCGTAGCAGATATCGTTGCGCACAACGGCGGCAGGGAAGCGTTCCTGGATGGCGCCGATGGCGTTGGCGGTGTCGCCCACGGACAGGGTGGTCTGGGTGATAACGGCCACCTCGGTATCGGCGGGCCACTCGATGTCGGCGCTGACGGCCTGCTCGGACAGCGGCGACGTATCGTTGATCAGCGTCATGGGAGCCTGACCCATGGTGCCGCGGACCTCCTGGTGTCCCTGATGTCCGACGAGCAGGACGCGCTTGCCTTCGCGGTGGTATTTTTTCGCCTCGTTGTGCACGCGAGTGACGAGGGGACAGACCGCGTCGATGACGCGAAGGCTGCGTTCGGTGGCGCGTTGGAAGTCCTCGGGAGGAGAGCCATGCGCTGAGAAAACTACCAGGGATCCTTCGGGAACCTCGTCGACTTCCTCCACGGTGATGGCGCCCTTGCGTTCCAGTTCGGCGACCACGTAGGGATTGTGGACGATCTGATGCTTGACGTAGACGGGTGGACCGAAGCGTTTCAGGCACTCCTCGACCACGTCAATGGCACGGACGACGCCGGCGCAGAATCCGCGCGGCGAGCTCAGTATCACTTCAACCATTTTTATTTCCCTGCTTGCTGCGTATGAGCCGTTCAGGCTTGCCACATTGTCAAAATTCATTCAGTACAATTCCATTGGCGCTGTTTGCTGTTTTTGTGGTCTTTGATAACCGTGACTACGCGCTGTCCGGTGTCCAGCCCCAGGGTCGGGGACCCCAGCCGGCTTCGAACACCTCACCGCGTTTGACGGACAATACCGGAACGACGGCGCGCTCGGATTTCCTGCCGTTGCCAAGCACGTCGTAGACGACCCAGTCGCCTTCCTCGATGTCCAGGACCGAGATGTCCGCCTGTTTGCCCACCGCCAGGCTGCCCAGTCGGTCTTCCTCGCCGATTGCGCGGGCCGGATTGATGGTGCACATTTCCACGACGCGATCGAAGGTGAAACCCATAGCCAGGAAGCGGGTCATCATCTCAGTCATGCTGTGGACGGTGCGGACACGGCCTGGAACGGTGAGGTCGGTGCTGATGCAGTGTGGCTCCACGCCCTGATCCAGGACGCGCTCGCCGATGTCGAAGCTGAAGTTGGCGCGGCCGTGGGCGGTATCGAGCCAGACGCCGCGTTCGTGGGCCTCGCGCGCTTCGGGAACCAGGTTGCCGTCGGTATCCAACACGCCGCCCGGGTTGGCGGTAAAGAAGTGGGTAACGATGTCGCCGGGCTCCATGATGGGGAGCAGGTCGCGGATGACCTCAGCCGGGTAGCGCTTTTCGGTATCGCCGATATGGACCATGAGGCGAACGCCGGCCTCTTTGGCCGCGCGCTTGGCCTGGCGGGGCATTTCCATGCCCATGATTTCCAGGGCGGGCGACACCATGCGGGCCTTGATGCCGCGAATCACGCCATTGCTCTCCTCCACGACCTGGATGGTCCGCTCCAGATCGATGCTGCTGGGCGCGAATATGTCGGGTGTGGTGGCGAGCCCGGTGCGGCAGATGTGGAGGAACGGGATGATCTCGGTGTGGTTGTTGGGGATGATGTGAGCGGGGAATCCGCCGTAGGTGTCGCAGCCGCTGCTGCCGGCGTCGACCATGGTGGTCACGCCGGCCCTGACACCGCCAAGGTCGGCGTTGACGCCGTTGCCGTTGACGCCCTCGTACACGTGGGTGTGGAGGTCGATCAGTCCCGGTGTGACGTATCTGCCGTTGACTTCAACGACGCGCGTAGCGTCGTCGGTGGGGAGGTCGGCGGCTACGGCGGCGATTTTACCGTCGGTGACGCCGACATCGAAAGCGCCGTGCAGGCCCTCGGTTGGATCAATTACTGTTCCGCCTTTGATAATCAGATCGTAAGTAGCCATCGCGAGTTTCCCTCCGTAGTGCCCGTTCGGTTACCGTCGCCGGACAACGACCGCGGCCGGCTTGGGTCAGCGTAGTTAGTGCCTGCGGGAGTGTCAAGCCGTGGGAGCCTCGGCCCCCGCGCGCTGTCCCGCCGAGCTGGGCAGCGGCACGGTTGGGCTGGCTGTCAGTGTCGAGCGGCGGCAGGAGTCGCGCAGTTCGTCATTCCGACTCGCGCCCGGCGCCACGAGAACCGGGCCGCGCACGGCCGAATAACGAACGGACGCGGTCGCTCACGGCAGGCCGACCGGCCGCGCCGTCCGGACCCGGTGGGGGTTGCCCGGCGGCGAGGCCGGATGTGTGGTCGCTCTCCCAACTGTAGATGGTCACGAACAGCTTGGCGCCGACGACGAAAACCATGTAGACGAAAATCGCCGTCGCGTGCCACAAGTAGCCAACGTTGAATCGTTCCTTCACCTCGTCGGGGGAGATTCCAAGCCGGGCGAAATCGGTATCCCATGAATAGAGCATATTGTAATCCGGGAACTGGGCAGGAAGGGACGGCACCAGATAGACGCCGAGTATTGACACGCCGCCGATGGCGGCCATCACCCCGCCGAACACCAACAACGACCAGAGCAGGAAGCGGCGGTCTCCTTTCTGGGGCACCACGTCCGGATCGTTCAGAACGAGCAGAGCGACAAAAGCTGCGGAAAGAAATGCAAACACCACCCCAAGTTGGACCAACACGGCAGGATTGGTGATTGCAGCGAGCACAATGTAAACCAATCCAATGGGAGGCAGAGCCACTGACACTGCCCGCCGGATAGCGCTGCCCCGCCGCCGCCCAGTTCCGTAACGCAGTTTCTGCAGTCCGTAGAACATCGCCCCCGCAATCGTTGCCAGAGCCAGGTTGACCAGGAGCGCCAGCATGAAAGGTGTCGACGTGCCAGCCCAATCCCTGATCGAGTGAAAGCCGTAATGGTCCATATTGAGCATGGCGCTTTGCAGCAACGGCGTCGTCAGCAGCACGAAAAGCGAAACGCAGAGGAACTCGCACAGTTCGTGCTCAGCCTCCTGCCTCTGGAATCCGGCCGCGAGTCTCAAGCCGACTACGATCCCGATATAGGCGATGGGTATCCACAATGCATTCCAATCCAGCGTGGACCACAGGTACCAGCCTCCGATGATGGCGACTGCGGGCACCAGGCAACTGAAAAAGCCAAGGCGCAGTTTGGACGAGGTATTGTTAAAAGCACGATTTGGCGGCGCGCCTTCATGATGTTCAGGAGCGGGACCAGCGGGGCTGCTGTCTGGTATGGCGTCCGGCTCGATTTGATCCGGCTCGGGCTCGGGCTCCGAATCATCTGAGCCACGTTCAATCGGGTCTGCGAAGCCGGCCAGAGCAACCAACCCATTGATCTCGACCTGGGAGAGATTCAGCGCTCTGCCAAAGACCTCCAGGCGTTCCCTGCTGGGACGCGTGGCGCCCGATTCCCAACGGGAAACGGTTGTGTGGCTGTATCGCTGACCGTAATTGCTATCCACCGACGCCATGCGCCGCAGCAACTCTTCCTGGGTTAATCCTCTCCCGCCATCGCCCGATGGGAATGATTCTCGGTAGGCGCGCATCAACATGCCGACCTGAACGGCCCTGAACCGTTGAGCGTCCCGTTCCAACATTGTCACCTCTCGCATAGTGAGGCAATTTTATGGATGAAATATCTTTCACCTTAACTTCAAATCAATTGTGGCCGATTATCCGTCCATCGCATTGATCTGACAAGCGCATATCATATTGGGCTATCGTCAACTTTTCGTCACAATCTCCATAATTTGTACTATTTTCCTGAATCCTGCTCGTCGTTTTCGTCACCACATGCGGTTTAAATGGAAAAGAGAGCCATTCAATATCGCGATTTTGAATATCGATGGCGTGCCCTCAGTGGGAAGCGACGTGCGGTCGGCGCCAACGGCGATGGGGCCGGGCCGAGGCCCAAACCAACATTTCAATGGCCAACCGGAGCCTGAAACAAGGGCCGGATGGCGTATGGTCTCGGACAGAGCGGGGCCCGAGGTTCGGGTTTTTGCTGGATCCGTCATGTCTTACTATACGTTTTGGCGGATTTGCTGGTTTTCGCGCGCCGGTGGGAGAGAGGAGGTTCGCGGCATGACGACCGCGCGAATTTGCGATTTCCGGCGCTGCGCATCCGGCCGACGCGCATGCGTCCGGTTCAACTGGCAGCCGCCGCGTGGATGTTCTATACTGCCGGACACGACGCATCCGCGATTTGCAGCGCAGCTTTGCTGTGGAGGTTGACATGGCCATTGGTTTGAGGAGTTATCGCCCGCTGGTGGGCGGCGTTACCCACATGGTGAGCACCGGTCACTATCTGGCGACGGCGGCCGGCTACCGGATCCTGGAGCAAGGCGGCAACGCGATCGACGCGGGCGTAGCGGCCGGCATGGTGATCAACGTGACGCTGCCGCAGTACACCAGCTTCGCCGGCGTCGCTCCCATCATCATCCACCACGCAGAAACGGGAGAAACTCGTGAGATCAGCGGCCTGGGTCGATGGCCGGCGGAGGCGTCCATTGACTATTTCCGACGTGAGCACGCCGGCGACATGCCCCACGGCGTGATGCGAACGGTCACGCCGGCCGCGCCGGACGCCTGGATCACGTCCCTGATCCGGTACGGGACCATGACTTTTGAGCAGGTGGTTACTCCGGCGTTGGAGATCGCCGAGGGCGGCTTCCCCATCCCGGCGACGCTGCACCGGGCGCTGGTGAGCAGCGGCGACAACATCATCCTGGACGAGGGCGACACCAGCCAGTGGGCCAGCACGATGGAGATTTTCTATCCCGGTGGGAAGGCGCTGGGAATCGGCGATCTGTTGGTGCAGAAGGACCTGGCGCGCACGTTCCGGCGCATGATCCATGCCGAGCAGTCGGTGAATGGGCAGGGCCGGGACGCGGGCCTTCGGGCGGCGCGGGACCTGTTCTACAAGGGCGACATCGCCGAGGAGATGGTGGCGTTCGTGCGGAGCCAGGGCGGATGGCTGTCGATGCAGGACCTGGCGGATTTCTCGGTGGGCGTGGACCGGCCTCCGATGATTGATTACAAGGGGATCGACGTCTATGCATGCGGACCGTGGTGCCAAGGGCCGATGAACCTGCACGCCCTGAAGATCCTGGAGGGTTGCGACCTGCAGGGTATGGGGCACAACTCGGCCGATTACATCCACACGGTGCTGGAGGCGTTGAAACTCGCCTTCGCCGACCGGCACGCCTACTACGGCGACCCCGACTTTGTGGACGTGCCCATGGCGGGTCTGCTGTCCCGCGAATACGCGGACGTACGCCGACGCGAGATCGACGCGCAGCGTGCGAATCCGGAAATGCCGCTGGCCGGCGACCCGTGGGCTCACCAGCAGGGCGGAGTGCGGTACGGAGCGAAACAGCCGCAGGCCGTAGCGGGGCCCCTGTCAGCGGACACGTCGTATATCTGCGCCGTGGACCGGTGGGGCAATGCCTTCTCAGCGACGCCGAGCGATGGGTTCGGCGGCGCGCCCATCGTGCCGGGCCTGGGGCTCATGGTGTCGGCGCGGGGTTCGCAGAGCTGGCTGGACGAGGACCATCCGTGCAGCCTGGAACCGGGCAAGCGGCCCCGGCTGACGCCCAATCCGGCGATGGCGTTCAAGGACGGCAAGCCGTGGCTGCCCTTCGGCACGCCGGGAGGCGACGTGCAGCCGCAATCCATGGTGCAGTTGTTCCTGAACGTGGCCGAGTTCGACATGGACGTGCAGCAGGCCATCGAGGCGCCGCGGGCGTCCACGTGGAGCTTCCCCAACTCGTTCTGGCCCCACGCCTACCGGCCGGGACTGGTCGGCGTCGAATCGCGCATCGACCCGTCGGTGGTGGACGACCTGCGCAAGCGGGGCCACGACGTGGACGTGTGGAACGAGTGGACGCCTCGCATGGGGTCCCTGTGCGCCATCGAGATCGACCGGGAGCGCGGGACCATGTACGGCGGAGCGGATCTGCGACGGGACGGCTACGCAATGGGGCGGTAGTCCGCACGATTTTGGCATCGTCAGGGGCGGGTTGCACACCTGCCCCTTTTCGTTGGCTGGCGGATGGGTTGCTATCAGGGGAATCGCATTTCAATGGTTGGCCCCTGGATAGGGCTCTTCCGCCCACCGTCATACCGGCGAAAGCCGGTATCCAGTGCCTGAAATCGGCGGTTTCGCGGTCGCTGTCTTCATTCGGTGGCCTCTGGAATCCGGTTTGCGCCGGAGTGACGAGCGTCTAAATCCTAAATGCGATTGCCCTGGGGTTGCTATAATCGCGCTTGCAAAAAAACACGGACATGATGGACGAAGGAGAGGATGAGATGGCTGACGATTTGGGCGGACTGCTGGCGGAAACTGAATTGACCCTGCTGGATGGGACGCTGGAGCGCACGGAAGGGCCGTTGTGGCATCCGGGTGGATACCTGACTTTCGTTGACCTGGCTCGGGAGCAATTGTTGAAGTGGGACCCGAATACCGGAGAGACCACGGTGGTGCGCGAGAACACGGGCGAGGGGAACGGCTGCACTTTCGACCGCCAGGGCAACCTGCTGATGTGCGAGGGGGCGGACCATCGTTGCGTGACCAGCATGGATGCGGACGGCAACGTGACGACGGTTGCGGACCGGTGGGACGGCAAGCGATTCAACAAACCGAACGACGTGATCTGCCGAACGGACGGCACGGTTTACTTCACCGATCCGCACCTGCGTTTTCCGGAGGAGTTGCGGGAGATTCCATTCGCTGGGGTCTATCGGATCGACACGGCCGGGAACGTACACCTGGCGACGGACGAGTGCGAGTACGCCAACGGGCTGGCGTTGTCCCCGGACGAATCGACGCTGTACATCGCCATCAGTCGGGCGGAGCCTGCCGACTTTGAACGGGAGGAGAATGGCGAGTTCTGCCCGAACCGGCGCATCCGCGTGTTTGACGTGGCCGCGGACGGGACGCTGAGCGGGAACCGAATCCTGATCGAGATGGGCTCGACGGCGCCCGGAGTGCCCGACGGGATGAAGGTGGACACAGCCGGCAACGTCTGGTGCACCGGCTCGGGCGGCGTGTGGATCGTATCACCCGCCGGCGAGCGCCTGGGCGTGCTGGAAACGCCGGAGGTTACGCGGAACATCTGCTTCGGCGGGGACGATATGCGGACGCTGTTCCTGACGTCCGGGGCGTCGCTCTACAGCATACGCGTGACTACGCCGGGGATTGGGGCGTTCTGAACCGGGAACAACCGGACAACGCCAACTCAATGCCGCCTGGACGGGAGCCGCTGCTTGAAACTCACCGAACGTACCCGCACACGAAACCATCCCGAACGCGCCGTGTCCGAAGAAACGGAAGATATTCTGTCGCAAGGCATGGTCGCCCATCTGGGGTTTGTCCAGGATGGCGTGCCATTCGTGATTCCGTTCAGCTACCACTGCGATGCGGATGTTGCTGACCGAATCTTTCTGCACGGTTCGGTACGCAGCCGGGCCTTGCAGCACATGGCATAGGGCGCCCCCATCTGCATCACGGTTACGCTGACCGACGGGTTGGTGTATTTCCGCAAGGCGATGAACCACTCCATGAACTACCGGTGCGCATCGGTGTTCGGCAGCGCGCGTGATATTACGGACGAGGCCGCCAAGTTCGAACTGTTCGACAAGATGGTGCAGTGATACCTCCCGGGCCGCAATGTGGGGCATGATTACAATGATCCTTCATCCGGCGACCTCGGCGCGACTGCCCTGCTGGAAGTGACGATCGACGAATGAAACGCCAAGGCGCGACGCGGCGACCCAACCGGCCCGGACGACCACAAACCGGCCGCCCCGGGATCAGCGGGCGTGATCGATTTCCGCGAGGCCTATCCGCAGGGCAATCCGCAGGAATAGACGATGCGGATAGTTGACCTTTGCGGCTCCGACGCAGCCGTTGCCCGGCGCGCCGCCGAGTTGCTGGTATCGGGGTTCGCCGAGCACTGGCCGGAGGCGTGGCCCGACTTGGATTCGGCGGCAAGCACGGTTGACGAGGCAATGACCGGCGATCGCATCGCTCGGGTCGCGCTTGGCGAGGATGGCGATGTCCTGGGATGGTCGGCGGCTGAGCCGTTGTACAACGGGAACGTATGGGAGTTGACGGTGCTGGTGGTGCGACCCTGCATGCAACGACGGGGCATCGGGCGGGCGCTGGTGGAGGACATGGAGGAACGCGTGCGCGAACGCGGCGGGCTGACCATTTGGCTGGGTTCGGACGATGAGGACGACATGACCTCGCTGGCCGGCGTGGACCTGTATCCGGACCCACTGGAGCATCTGGCGCGAATACGGGACAAAAAGGGGCACCCGTTTGAGTTCTACCTGAAGGTGGGCTTCTCCATTGCAGGGGTATTGCCCGATGCCAACGGTCTGGGGAAGCCGGACATTTTCCTCGCTAAATCGGTCGCGCGTCGGTAAGCGGGCCAGATTTGTGGTAAAACTAGCGTAGCAACCGGAAAATCTACGGACTTGACAAGAACTACGAGGAGGTTCTGATGACTACTGCCACCAATGTCGTCGGCAACGGCGCGCACACCTACGAGTTTGACCGCAACTGGGCCCAACTGCCCGATGGCATACCCATGCCGGCCGCCGCGGTATTCGGCGATGATGAAGACCGCATCTACTGCTTTAACCGCAATCCCGACCATCCGATCATGATCTTTGACCGGGACGGCAAGTTCATCAAGTCGTGGGGCGCGGGCATGTTCGAGTTTCCCCACGCCATCATCATTGACCAGTGGGGTTACGTCTGGCTGGTGGACCGGAACCGGGGCCAGATTTTCAAGCTGACCAAGGACGGCGAGGTGGTGATGACCATCGGCGAGCGCGGCTATCGCTCCGACACCGGTGCGGACAACACGTCGTTCGATTCCAACTCGTGGCACCAGGTGGTGCGCGGCGCCGAGCCGTTCAACATGCCGGCGGGCATCGCGCTGAACGACGCCGGAGAGATCTATATCGCCGACGGATACGCCAACGCGCGCGTCCACAAGTTCACGGCCAACGGCGAGCACATCTTCTCCTGGGGTGAGCCGGGCGGCGGGCCCGGACAGTTCAACCTGCCCCACGGCGCATGGATCACCAACGATGGCAACCTGCTGATCGCCGACCGGGAGAACGACCGGGTGCAGGTGTTCAACCAGGACGGAACGCACATCACGGACTGGCCCAGCAAGCTGATCGGGCCGGCGGTGATCTGCATTGACGACGAGGGCGTGGCGTACGTGGCGGAGCACAACGGCGGGATGGTCAGCATCCTGGACGCTAACGGGAATCGCCTGGCCCAGTGGGGCGACCTGACGCACCGCAGCTGCCACGGCGTCTGGGTGGACAGCCAGAAGGACCTTTACGTGGTGGAACCCTACGAGGGGAGCACCGGCCGCACGGTGGTGAAATACACGCGGAAGGGTTAGGCCCGTTGCGGTTTTCGCCGCGGGTTTGCTAGAATAGTGGCACGCCGCCAGACAGTACCGGCGGCGTGCCGATTGTGGGGCTGTAGCTCATTTGGGAGAGCGCTTCAATGGCATTGAAGAGGTAGCGGGTTCGATTCCCGCCAGCTCCACCACCGTATCCGATACTGCGAACTCCGCCATTCAGGGCGATTTCAGCGGCATCCTTCCCCCCTATGGGACTATCCTCCGGCGTGGGGATTGTGTAGATAATCGTCGCCCCGCCGGGCCTTACCAGCACCTCCTTCACAAAGGACCGCACGAATGCCTTGGTCTCCGTGAGTTCGCTGGTCCTGAGAAACTCGCTCATGTCCTTGGCGAAGGCGGCGATCACGTCGGCGCTGTCCAGCAGTTCCCGCCGCTGGGACAGAACAGCCCTGGCTTCCTCGGCGGCGGCTTCCAGTTGTTCCCGCCGGTGGCGGTGTTCCAGGATGCGCTCGGAGGCGTCGGCCATGTCCAGGTCGGTGCTCTCCACGAAGTGCCAGATGCGGTCCAGCTTCCGCTTGACCTCTTCCAGTTCGGCCTCGATGGTTTCCAGGTTCTGCCGCTGTTCCCTGGCCACCCCGTCCATCTCCTCGTCCACCAACCGCACCAGGTCGCGGACGTTGGACTCGGTGAGAA
>JAJDXU010000009.1 GCA_022823105.1 Dehalococcoidia bacterium | reverse complement strand
GGACGGCTGGCCGACGTGCACGGATACGTTCGCATCTACTGGGCGTCGCTGGCGGTGTTCGGCATCGGGACGACGCTGGTGGCGTTGTCCGGCAAATCGGAGTGGCTGAACGGGTTGCTGGAACCGTTGGACCAGATTGTCGTCGCCCGGGTCATCCAGGCCATCGGCGGCGGCGGCGCGGTGCCCATCAGCCTGGCCATCGCGGCGGCGTTGACGGCACCGCAGCATCGCGGGCTGGCGCTGGGCATCGTGGCCGGCGCAGCGGAGGCCGGCAGCATGCTGGGGCCGGCGTACGGCGGCGCGGTGATCGAGATCTGGGGCTGGCGGGCAATCTTCTGGCTGAACGTGCCGCAGGCGGCCGCAATCGCGGCGGCGCTGCTCTGGGTACCCAAGCAGGCCGCCGCCGGCGCGCGGATGGACTACCGAGGAGCGGCAATCCTGACGGTGGCGCTGGTGCTGGTGTCGCTGGCCTTCGCCCACGAGGGACTGTTCCGGGCGACGTCGTGGGTCCCTTTCGGCCTGCTAGCGGGATGCGCGTTGTGCGTGGGGATGCTGGTCTGGGCGCAGCGGCGGACGGTGGAACCGATATTGTCCGGAGCATTGTTCCGAGTGTGGGCGTTCGTGTCCGCCAACGCATGCCAACTGCTGGTGGGGGTCGCGCTGATCATCGCCATGGCGACGACGGTGATCATGGCGAACACCGTGATGAACCGTCCCGAGCACCCGGTGGACGCGACCACCGCCGCGCTGTGGCTGCTGCGGATGACGGGGACGATTCCGGTGTTCGCCATCCTGGGCGGATGGCTGCTGCGCTGGGTGGATGCCCGATGGGTGGCCGTCGTCGGCCTGGCGCTGATCGCGGCCGGCATGTTCCGCCTCAGCGGGTGGCCCGTGGAAATTGCGGAGCCGCGGCTGACGCTGGACATGGTGATGGCCGGCGTCGGGTTCGGACTGGTGATCGCGCCTTTGATGCACCGGGCCATCGCCGCTGCGCCGTACGAATACCGGGCGGTGTCGGCGTCCACGGTGGTGGTGGCGCGGATGCTGGGGATGACGCTGGGTATGGCCGCGCTTTCGGCGTGGGGCGTCAACGAGTTCCTGGCGATACTGGCCGAGACGCCGTCGCCGCTGACCATGACCGGGCTGGACGCGGCGGCGCGGGCACAGGCGATCGCGGAATACAGGGAGACCTTGCAGACGGCCAGCCTGGACCTGTTCCACACCTTCTATCGCGTGGCTGGAATCATCGCGCTGGTGGCGGTTGTGCCGGCGTTGCTGATGCGGGCGAGCGCGCGGGAACGGGAGGAGGCCGCTCATCCTTCGACAGCCTCAGGATGAGCGGCGTGTGGCTCAGGATGAGCGGCACGTGGGTGGCGATGAGCGGAGGGTGGATTGTGATAAGTGGGTGTGGATTGCGATGGGCGGGGTAGAATGGCGGCGAGCGCAGAAAACGGGCGCCATGAGAGCGACAGGGAGCGGCTGACATGGAATTGAAACGGTTGGGAGCATCGGGCGTGATGGTGCCGGAGATTGGGCTGGGAACCTGGCGGTACAGCGGCGGGTCGGAACCGCTGCGCCGCGGCATCGAACTGGGCGCCACCCTCATCGACACGGCGGAGATGTACCGCACGGAGGACCAGGTGGGCGAGGCAATCGCCGGCATCCGGGAGCAGGTGTTCATCGCGACCAAGGTGCTGGGCAGCAACCTGCGATACGACGCAGTGCTGCGGGCGGCGGACAAGAGCCTGCGCCTGCTGGGCATCGACAAGATCGACCTGTACCAGATCCATTGGCCCAACCCGAGCGTGCCCATCACCGAGACGATGCGTGCCATGGAACGGCTGGTGTCGGACGGACTGGTGGGCTACATCGGCGTCAGCAATTTCTCGGTGGAAGACATGATGGACGCGCAGTCTGCGATGCAGAACAACCCCATCGTGTCCAACCAGATTCTCTACAACCTGCGCCGGCGTCGGGCCGAGCGCGACGTGATTCCCTACTGCCGGGAGCACGACATCATGGTCATGGCGTATTCGCCGCTGCACGAGGGCGCGCTGGTGGGCAACGGCGGCGGGCGGCTGCGTCGCGCGCTGAGATTGGGCGGGGACCAACAGGTATTGGCCGAGATCGCGGACGAGACGGGCAAGACGGCGGCGCAGGTGGCGCTGAACTGGGTGGCCGACCAGGAAGGCGTGATCGCGATCCCCAAGTCCAACAGCGTGGCGCGGACGGAGGAGAACTGCGCGGCCTCCGGATGGCGCCTGACCGCCGATCAGCGGCAGCGGCTGGACCGGGCGTTTGCGGTGTGAGGGCGGGCGTCGGTCAGGCTTCCGCCGGCGCTTCACCCGTCTGACCGGCCAAGGGCGGATCCATCCCAGGGAGATCGACTCCGGGCAGGAACCAGAATACGGGACGCCCGGCTTCGGGAGCGACGTGGTAGTGATTAACCAACGCGGTCAATATACGGGTCTCGCTGCGACGCATTTCACCCAGCAGTTCGTCCCGCATACCGCGCACTTCATCGCGTAGCGACGTAACATCGCCCTGAACCGTCTGCATCTGCACCTGCAATGTCTTCACGTCAGATTGAAGGTCCTTGACATCCGACTGCACTGCTTTCATGTCGGCCTGTAGACCCTTCACGTCGGTTTGCAAGGCCTTTACGTCGGTTTGCAAGGATTTGATGTCCTCCTGCTGCGATCGTTGGTTGTCCTGAACGGACTCCAAGTCATCGGAAAGGCGGTCAACGCGATTGGACATGCGGCCTGACCAGTAGAAACCGCCGCCGATGACGAACAGCGACGTAACAAGGCCAGCGACGGCTGCGATGATTGAAAGGATGTCCACGGACGTAATCCTGTTGGCAATGCCGCCATTATAACGCAGCCGGCGCGGTCACAGGCTGTAGCTACCGATGGCGCGCCAGGAGAGGTCGGGAGCCCAGCGTCCGTTGGACCAATCGTCGCCAGCGGCGTTGGACTCGAAGCGGGTGAGAGCCAGACGCCAGGAGCGGGTGATCTGGGAGACCTTGAGCTCATCGGTCACGGAACGGGCGAAATCGAGGGCGCTGTCGAATACCGAATCGGGCAGGTCAGCGTGGGACATCAGCGGGATCTGCGGCGGGAAACCGGGTCCATAAACGCGGCGCGGCCCGCCAACGGCGGGGTTGCGCTCCAGGAGGTCGGCGACCATGGACTGCAAACGATACAGCGACTCGTTGACGACTTCCGGCGAGAAATCCAGCCAGATATTGCCGTCGGAGTCGGTTTCGCGCGTGGTAGTCAGCCCTCGGTTGAACAGGGGAAACCGCGGCGATACGCGGCGGTAGCGGTCGGCGAGGCGTTCAACCTCGCCAGCCAGTTGCGCCTCCACCG
This sequence comes from Dehalococcoidia bacterium, assembly GCA_022823105.1. GTDB lineage: Bacteria > Chloroflexota > Dehalococcoidia > Lucifugimonadales > UBA3495 > Bin87. The sequence continues at coordinate 10,916 of JAJDXU010000009.1, read as the reverse complement.
TGCCCCCGTCGTCGGTTTCCAGGGGAAAATAGTCTGACATGGGCATGTGCAGCATGTGCATCTCGGCGGCCCAGCAGGCGTACTGGCCGCAGATCAACTGGCGCGCCCGATAAGCCCGGGCGGTGAAATCAGGGTCGGTGAGCAGGCTGACGGCGTAGCGGGTGGACATGAGGTTGCTCCTGCGGTGGGAACGGAGGCGGAGTTACGGGAGACGCCCTTGTTTCCTAGTCGGATTGCTCGGTCCCCATTGCGAGCAGAACACTTCGGGTTTCATTCCAATTTAGGACCGGATCGGAGAAGTCATTTATTCGCTCCACCGCCACCGTCAGATCGTCGAAGTCCTCCAGATACCGGTAGAGAGCCAAGCGAACTATTTCGGCTCGGGTGAGGTTGAGCGCAGCGGCGGCTGCGTCCAGCACTACAACCTGTTCATCCGGCAAACGCAAGGTAATTAGAGTTGACATCAAACACCGTCCAAAATGAATGTCAGTGCAATTCAGATGGGCATTTCGTCCCAGGTGCGACCGTCGAGTTCGCGGCCGTTACGCTTTTTGAAGACGCCGCCCCACTGTTTGAAGTGGAAAGCAACGCCAGCGTCGATACACTGGTCGCGGATTTCGCGGACCCAATTGGGCTGCATGGGTCGTGCACCGGGACCGGATTCCCCGCCGACGATAACCCAATCTATACCATTCAAGTCCAGTTGAGGCAAAGGCCCCAACAGCGGTTCCAACGATAGGAATTTCACCTGGGCGCCCGTCCCCCTGAGCAGGTCGATCCGGTGGGCGTAGTCCTGGGATTCGACGCTCACGCCCATCCAAACCTGCGGCGGCCAGGGCAGCGCGTTGCTCAACTCCGCCACGCGCTCCGCTCGCTTGGTCAACACCTGGTAGCGATGCCAGTGGGCACGCTCCATGACATCAAACACGTCGCGAATGAACCGGTCCGGCACATCCACGTGGAACAGGTCGCTCATGGAGTTGACAAAGATGGAGCGGGGCTTGCGCCAGCGCAGGGGAATCTCCAGCGTGTCGGGATGCAGCGTCACCTCAAACCCGTTGCTGTATTTGGCCATGCCCGTCGCCTTCAGGCGCTTGGACAGCCGCTCAGCATAGCAATGCTTGCACCCCGGGCTGATCTTGTTGCAGCCGGTGACGGGGTTCCAGGTGGCGTCGGTCCACTCGATTTTGCTGCCTTGGGCCATGGTTCACCACCGATCCAACAGATGGTTCGCAATCCTGAGCGCGATTTGTCCACCGCGCCCTGGATTCGATGCTGCAAACATGAAGGCGAACAGCGGCGAGTTTCGTGAGTTGAGGAACCATTTGGGAGAATCGGAAACGTGTGGGAATATTGTGCCCAATTTGTCGAGATACACCTGCGCGATCGCCCGCTGGTCTGCCCGTACTATCTCAGCCTCGTCCCCGAATAAAGTGGGTAGGATGCGCGTTTGGTATAAAGTGCGCCATTCGTCGCCGCCGTAAAACTCATCCAGCCTGTTCGCCCATGCCTCATCCGGTTCTCTGTCCCGTGGCAAGATACGTGTCAACGCCGAAAGCGGGAATAATATCCATAAATCAATTGATTCAGTGGACGCTATCGCCGCGACAGTTCTCCAATATACTTGCGTGGCGAACGGATCTAGGAAAACGACCGCGCGCTGTCGGTCGCCCGAACGATTCCACGGCACCCCGAGTATCCGATTTTGGGTGTCGCACCACGTCTGTAGAAACGCGTTAGCGTCGGATTGCTCTATACGAACATCACGGCTTGGATATTCGGCCCTGATCCTCTGGAGTTCAGCAGCGTGATTTGCATTCTGCTCAACGAAAATCAACGTATCGAATGGCTTGTCAGCGACCGCTATCGCCCGGCGAGTCGAACCAACAAGTACATCCCTTGACGAAACGTCCAGTGACTCTCCCCAGGAAAATTCGTTGCCCTGCGGCGCAGCTACATTAGGGTTCACGAACCCGGTGCCTGCAAACGCATCCACGTACGTCAGGTGAAAGTCCTGATTTTTCAATGCCGTAGTGTATCGCTTCAAATATTGTTCAAGGATAGTCAACTTTTGCTCGGTCCACGTAGGGCTCCCGAACTGGTTCGCTACGTTGATCGCCACAACCCCTCCTGATAGAACTCATGTGCGTGATGCTAGGATAACAGGGACAACTTGCTTATGCAAACCTACGTCGATGACGGTAGGTTCATCCGAGTATCTTGCGCTATACTCTCCCCGCCGCAAATTCCCCCGTTGGTAGCTGCCCATGCCCACCCGCATCCTCATCACCGACTTCGTCTGGCCCTCCACCGCGCCCGAGCGGGAGGTTCTGGTTGCGGGGTTGGGGGATGGGGTTGAGGTGGTGGAGGCGCCAGACGGGGCGGAGGAGACGCTGGCGTCGCTGGCCGTTGATTGCGATGCGATCATGACGTGCTTTGCGCAGGTCACGCCGGCGGTGGTGCGCGCCGCCGAGCGGTGCCGGTGCATCAGCAGGTACGGCGTGGGCGTGGACAACATCGCGGTGGACGTGGCTACCGAGTTGGGCATCCCCGTAACCTACGTGCCCGACTATTGCGTGGATGAGGTCAGCGACCACGTGATGGCGCTGTTGCTGACCTGGAACCGGCAGGTGGGATTCTACGACGGCGTCGCCAAGGCGGGACGCTGGGAGGGCACGCCGTCGCCGCATCCGTTGACGCGCCTGCGCGGCCAGACCATCGGCATCGTCGGATTCGGACGCATCGGCCGGGCGGTGGCAGACAAGGCGCGGGCGTTCGGGCTGGCAATACTGGCGTTCGACCCATACCTGACCGCTAACGCAGACCTGCCCGACGGAGTCAGCGCGGCATCGCTGGACGACCTGTTGGCGGCGTCCGACTACGTGACGGTACACACTCCGCTGAACGAGGAGACGCGCGGACTGATCGGCGAGCGCGCTTTGGGCCTGATGAAACCCACGGCCTACCTGATCAACTGCGCCCGCGGGCCCATCGTGGACGAACCCGCGCTGGTCGCCGCGCTGCGGGACGGCAGCATCGCCGGAGCCGGCCTGGACGTGATGGAGTCGGCGTCGCCGCCGGCGGACCATCCCATGTTCGCGCTGGACAACGTGATCGTCACGCCGCACGTGGCGTTCCTGTCGCAGCAGTCGGTGCTGGAGCTGGAGGTGCGGACGGCCAAGGCTACGGTCGATGTGCTGCAGGGACGGATGCCGGAGTTCCTGGTGAATCCGGCGGTGCTGCCACACTCGCGGGTTGAGTTGGGGTAACCGGTTGTCTTACATCGATGGACAGGATGCACGGGATTTTCTGATTTGATTGGGGGATATATTGGCGACGACAGGATTTACGATCAGTTATCTGGGAACGGGTTCGGGCGGCAGCACCCTGAGGGACCATACGGCGATGGTGCTGGAGTGCCCTGACGGCGAGCGGATCCTGCTGGATGCCGCGTCGGGCAACACCGTGCTGCGACATTCCGAGCAACTGGGCATATCACCCACAGAATATGACCACTGCCTGCTGAGCCACAGCCATCCCGATCACTGCGAGGGGTTGCCGCACATCGAGATGCAGCGCAGCCGGCGCAATCCCGCCGAGCAGCCGATGCAGGTGTACGGCTCGGAGCGGGCCATGTCCGACCTGGCCACCCTGATGGCGTACCCTCAGCGCGGACTGACCGTGGATGCAGACGGCGTGCGGCGGCGCGACGGCCGTCTGGTGTTCACGCTCCAGTCCACCGAGCCTGGAGAGTGGGTGCAGTTGACGCCCACGGTGCGAGCCAGGTGCGCTCCGGTTGACCACATCGGCGGCGCGATGGCGTGGCGGGTGGAATCGGGCGAGCACGCGGTGGTGTTCTCCGGCGACACGCGGTGGTGTCCATCGCTGGCGGAACTGGCCGAGGGCGCGACGCTGCTGATTCACGAGGCTCTGTGCATCGAGGCGGAACGTGAACGGGCCGACCAAACCGCGCACTCGACCGCCGCCGAGGCCGCGCGCATCGCGCAGATGGCCGGCGTGCAGGCGTTGACGCTCACACACATCGACAACGCGTACCACCTGGACACCGGGCCATTGGCGGCGGAAGCGCGGTCGGTGTACGACGGGCCGGTGTCGGTTGCGTTCGACTGCTGGCAGCAGAGCGTCTGATTCAGCAGGCGTGCCAACAGCGTTGGCGGCATGTTGCGGAATTACGCCGTCAATCACCCCGTTCCGGGGGCTGATTGTACGAGTCGCCATGGCAGAAATGGTGGTAACATTGCCGCCGGTATAATTTTGTCGATTATCTGTAAGTCCGCTGACCCATGCACGCTGATACAACACATCCCTTCAACCCGGCGCTCCGGGTCATAAATTTTTTCCAGGAGTTTTCCATGCCGCTGATAATTGGCGTGGTGCTCGGCCTGATTGCGGCCAACGTCAACCACCATTGGTATGAGACACTGGTGGATTTCCACCCCCTGGGCCACGGCGCTTACGTCTTCGGGCACCCGCTGACGATCCATTTCATCATCAACGGGATGTTCATGTGCCTCTTCTTTGGCATCGCCGCCAAGGAGATCACGGAATCCACCCTGCCCGGCGGGGTGCTGAACCCGTTGCGCCGGGCCATCAACCCGCTGGTGGGCACGCTGGGCGGCGTGTTCGGGCCGGTTGGCCTCTACTTCCTGATGGCCTGGATCTTCTACGGAGGCAGCGAGGTTTTCGGCGCGGTGGCCAACGGCTGGGCGATTCCCACGGCCACGGACATCGCGCTGGCGTGGCTGGTTGCGCGCGTGGTGTTCGGGCCGCTGCATCCGGCGGTGAACTTCCTGCTGCTGCTGGCGGTGGTGGACGACGCCATCGGGCTGGTGATCATCGCGGTGTTCTACCCGGACCCGCACCATCCCGTGGAGCCGCTATGGCTGCTGGCGACGGTGGGTGGCATGGCGGTGGTGTACATTCTGCGCCGGCTCCGGGTCCGCTGGTGGCCGGTGTACATCCTGACCGGCGGATCGCTGTCTTGGGTCGGCCTGGCCGGCGCGGGAGTCGAGCCGGCCCTGGCGCTGGCCCCCATCGTGCCGTTCCTGCCGCACGTCTCACACAACGCAGAAGCGGAGGCGGAACACGACCACACGCACACATCGATGTCGGCTCCCCATCCGCGCGCTACCGACGCTCACCACGAGGGACACAGCGTGCTGGAGCAGTTCGAGCACCATCTGAAAATGTTCGTGGACTTCGGGCTGTTCTTCTTCGCCTTTGCCAACGCCGGCGTGCCGTTCTCCAGCATCGGACTGGTTACGATGATGGTGCTGGTGTCGTTGATCGTGGGCAAGGGCATCGGCGTGGCGTTGTTCTCGTGGGCGGCGGAGCGGGCCGGATTCCCCCTCCCGGATGGCATGGGGGTGCGGCACCTGGTGGTGACGGGCGTGATCGCAGGTCTGGGGCTGACGGTTGCGCTGTTCGTGGCCGGCAAGGCGTTCCCGGGCGACTCCCCATTCCAGGAGCCCGGTAAGATGGGCGCAGTGTTCAGCATCGTGGCCGCGCTGGTCGCCTACGTGCTGGGCAAGGTACTGCACGTGCGGCAGGAGGGCCTCCGGATGCGACTGCGGCTCCCGTGGAGCCGCGGCTGACGAGGGGATTTCAAGATGGAACAACCAACGATCGGGAACCGAACCTGGAGAGGGTAGCGATGGCAATGATCGGCGTACTGACGCACCACTGGGCCAAAGAGGACAAGGTCGCGGAGGCGAAGGCGCTGCTGGAGGGCAACGGCCTGGCGCAGAGCAAAGCCCCCGGATTCGGGGCGCGGCAGACGTTCATATCCCTGGCCGACCCAACCAAGATCTCGACGCTGGTGACGTGGGACAGCAACGAGATCTACGACGCGTGGCGGGCCAGCCCGGAGCGTGCCGTGGCAATGGCCGGCGCAGACGAGCTTTGGTCGCGGCCGCCGGAGTCCGAGCGGTTCGAGATGCAGGACTGACGGTCGCGGAATCAACACAGGGGCGAATCCGCCACAGACGGGTTCCGCCCCTACGCAGGGTAACAATGAACGAGGGCGGGTTTGGAACCCGCCCCTACGCCAGCAGGTCGGCCAGGTTGATTCGTTCGGCCAGCAGGTCGGCCATGCGGTCGGCCTTGTGCGGATGATGGGGCACCACCGCCCCGGCAAGGTCGCCGATGGCATCCGCCGTGGCCACGGTGCCGCTGTCCACAAGCAGGACGGGAACGTCGCGCTTGGCGGCCTCCACGCGGATGTATTCCGTGGGCCGGGAGCCTCCGGTGAGCACCAGGCAGCGTGTGTCCTGCATCAGGCTGGCCATCTGGATGTCGGGGCGCTCGGCGCGGGTGATAACGGCCTGGTGCGCGTAGCGCCCGAAGTAGCCTTCGCCGGAGTCCATGATGTTGCCGCCGATGAGGAAACGGTCAATCCACTCGTCGCCGTCCGCAGGCTCCAGTTCCCAATGGCCGCCCAGTTGCCGCTCCAGCTGGTTCATGGTCAGCGAGAGCATGGACCGGTCCTCGGGGAGGGAGGCGGCGGCAGGTATGCCGGCGGTCGCCAGTTCTTCCAGCAAGCGGCTCGCGGCGGCGGCGCGGTACCTGGGCGTCTGGTTCACGATCACGCCGGCCAGTGAATCACCCAGGGGCGCGACGGCGCTTGACGCGGCCACGGCAGTGAGGTCCCCACCGTACCCGAAAACGGCGATGACGCGGGCCGACAGCCGCTCAACGAGCCCTGCCGTGATCGGCGACGCGGCACCGGAGCCGGCGACCGGGTTTGCCACCTCCACCAGCGTGTGCTCGCTGATGCCGGAGAGGGATCGGACCGCGCTGGCAGCAGCATCAAGGGAGGCGGGATCGTCGCCGGAGGCTACGGCCACGCCGCCGCGGAAGCTCTGGGCGAAATAGACGGCGTCAGGGTCGGTACGGCCGGCCGGCGACAGGGGTTTGCAGACGGATACGCTCACGCCATCCCGCGCGATGAGGGTGGCGAGGCCGGCTGCCACCGACGTTTTGCCGGCGCCAGGGCCGTGGGATGCTACCAGGAGGACGGACATCGATTTGCCGGGAGTCGCCTACTCTGCGCCAACGGGCACGCGGAACACAGGTTGTCCGCCGTCGTCGTGGCCGTGATTGGCCAGGGCGATCAACAATTGCTGGTTACCGCGTCGCATCTCTTCGAGGAGTTCAACCCGTTGGGCCCGCATCTCTTCGCGTAACTCGCGCATCTCCTCCCTGAGATTGTCCGCTAACTGGTCGATCTTGTCATCCAAATCGTCGATCCGATTTTCGAGTTGCCCGACCCGGTTGGTGAGTTGACCCAGCCAGAATATGCCGCCCGCAATCAGCGCCAGCAGCGTAATTATGCTGGCAACCGCCGCGATTGTGTCCGGAGCAATTGTGATCATCGGAATGCCTACGGCACGAGATTCGGCGCCTGTCAGTAGTCGTCGACGCGGTTCTCGATGTGCGTCGGGTCGAAACCCGGCGGGAAGTTGGTGGTGTCGTCCCACTTGCCCATGGTCATGTCGCAGCGATGCAGGCTGGCTCGGGCGAAGTTCGCGCCCCGCATGTCGGTCATGATCCACATGGAGTCGCGGATCTTGGCGTTGGTGAAGTTCGCGCCCTGCATCACCGCGCGGCTGACGTCTGCGCCGTTGAGGTTCGCGCCCTGCCAGTCTGAGTCGGTGAGGTTGGCGGAGCGCAGGTCCACCTCGATGGCGGTGGTCTGGCTGCAATCGGCGGCGGTGAGGTTGGTGTTGAGGAACGACGCGCGGTTGAGGCGGGACCACTGCAGGATGCTTTCCGACATATCGGACTGCTTCAGGTCGGCCCAGAACAGGTTGACGTTGCGCAGGATGGTCGTGGCCATCTGCGCCTGGGACAGCGTCGCGCCGTAGAGGTCCGCGCCGGTGAAGTCGGCGGCGCGCAGGTCGCAACGGGAGAAGTTGGCCCTGGTGAGCCGGGCATCACTCAGGTTCGCGCCCCGCAGGTCGGAGCCTCGGAGGTCGATGCCGGCCAGGTCAATGCCGCGGAAGTCGGCGACGCGGAGGTCAAGCTGCTGGTCGGGGTTGTCGGCGCGCCACGCCGCCAGGGCGTCCCTGCCGGCGCGCACGATCTCGACGTGTTCGGAGTTAGCCATCAGCCGCGCGCCGCCGCCATCTCGTCCTCGACGTCGAAGACGCGCTCGGCGATGACCATCTTGAGCTGGTTGACCGTGCTGTAGCCGGGGTACTCCTCGGTGTCCTCGTCGAAGCGGTCAAAGATCTTCTCGCCGTCCAGGTAGATTTCCAGGCGGCCCTTGTCGGCGGGGGTCATCTTGATTGCGATATCGCCGGCGTTTTGGGAACGCCAGAATTCGGTCGCCAGCCACGTGGCGAGGCCGTGGTAGCCTCAAGGCACGCAGTAGACAATGTCCACTTCAACTTTGCCGAACTCTGACCTTGTCATCGTCATTCGAGTTGATTCTCCTATTCGGTCGGTTAGCAGGACAATTCGCTGTGGAGACAGCGGACGGCGCCTGCCTCACAAATTTTCCAGCATACGGATGAAGTTGGCAATCTCCCCTTTACCATGGCGAATTTCGTCCCCGCCGGGGGGCCAGCCGTAAAATCGTGAGTGAAACGAGCTTGCCGCGAGGTAGTAGGTGTACAGCACCGGAGGAGCGCCCTCGTCGTCAATCAAACGCAATACCGTTTCCGCCAGGGCGTTGTGGGATCCATGAAACCAACCCCTGCGCTCTGCGACGGCTTTGATGGCATCGGCGGCCGCGCCCCATATCTTGTTGCCGGCCTCCTCCAACTCGCCTCGTTCAACCTCATCGTCCACGAGGTCGAGGAAATGCCAGCTGCGCTCAGCGTGGTAATCGACAACTGTGGTCATCATCCGCCCTTGGGCTTCGCGAAACGATTAGCGAACCACCGCGCTGGCCTGGCCGACGGCGGTCTTGTCGCCGTTCTGGTTCTCGCAGTACACGTCCACGACGACCATGGTGCTCCCGTCGTCCTGGGGCTGGCGGCTGTTGACCTGTCCGTGGACGCTGACGGTATCGCCGTGCTTGACGGGGCGCAGGAACTTGAGGTTGACGTTGCCGCTGCGGTGGAAGTCATCGCCGCCGATGAACTTGCGCATGGCCTCGGTGCAGAAGGCGATGCTCATGCGGCCCGAGGCGATGGCGTAGGTGGTGCCCAGCCGCTTGGACGCCAGCTCCGGATCGTTGTGGATGTTGGCGCGGTTGAGGATGCCGCACGCCTCGAACTGGTTGATGACGTCCTGGGTGATGTGCTTGGTGATAACGGGCAGCGTTTCGCTGTCTAGCCTTGCGGATGCCATTTCTTGCCCAACTCCTCGGGTTTCTTGATCTGGTAGGTACGCATTCGTTCGATGAGGCGGCCGTCCTCGTCGGTGGCGGTGGCCTCGATGACCAGGTAGGGCTTCTCGCGCCGGACGAACTTGTCGTGGATCCGGCCGGTGACGCGGATTTTCTTGCCGGGGACCGGCGGGTTGTGCAGGTCGATCTCGTTGCCGGCGTTGATGCTGCCGGTCTGGTCGTCGTAGGCCATGGCCAGCGAGGTGGCATCGTGTTTGACTGCGATGGTGGGGAAGACGGCGTCGGGGTCGTCCACGGCCTTGCGGTAGAGGTCGATCATGTCCTGGGTCAACGTGTACTCGTAGGAACCGAGTTCCTCGCCGATCTGGACGTCGTCGTAGTTGAACAGGGGGAGGTCTTGTGCGGCCATAGCGGGACACTCCGAAAACGGTGGGGTATTTGATCGGAAATACGATACCGCAGGCGGGCCCGGAGGTCAATTGCGAGGGAAATCACGTTCGTATTCGCTAAAGACCCGCCTTGCCTCAGGCGTGTCATAATGGTAAAGAACGGTTATCATAATCCGGACGCGAGGAGAGAAGCCGACCATAACGGCGTTGGAGACAATGATGGAAGAAGCACTGCTGGGAATCTTGGCAGGCGTGTTGATCTTGACCGGTGGCGCGGCGGTGGTGACTTCGCTGGTGGGAATGTCCGTCATCCTGTACAGGCGTTTAAAAGCGGCGCCTGAGTTGGCCGCCGTACCCGGGGAGTCCGGTTCTTCCGAGTAGGCCCGATGCGGTGGCTTGTAGTCCTGTTCGTCGTGGGCGTTTTTCTGTTGGGGTGGGGCGGCCTGGCAGTGCAGGCATTATTCGTTGACCAGCCCACGGCGGACGCGCTGGAACGGTTCGCCAACGTGAACGACTGGATGGTCCGCGCTTCGCTCGGCGCGTTGCTTGGCTTGCTGGCAGGGTTCAGCTTGCCGGATCGGTAGCTGAGTGTTCCCCGTCTTTCGTCGTTGCCCCGGGGCAGTTTGTTTGTTTGTCCGTTTGTCAACCGGTACTATACAATCACGGTATCGACCCTGCCGGAGGACCGCATGACCGCCAAAGCCATCAGCCGCATCCCGATCCGTCGCATGTCTCGCCAGGAAATGATTGAGGAAAAGCAACGTGTCGTGAATGGATACGAACGACGATACGGCATGTCCAGTGAGGAAATGACCGGCCGTGTTGACCGTGACGAGATTGTGCCGACATTAGAGGTAATGACTTGGTACCAAACCTACGACGTTCTGAAATCCCTCCTCGAACCGACCCACACGGGTGGAACTCGTGGGACCATTACCAAAACATACACAATCGCCGATTAAGTGAACATCCTTTCGTCGTCAGTTTTTCGGATACCCTCGTCTTCGAACTATCAGAAGACGAGGGTATTCTCTACTTGACGGGATACGTGCAGTGCTTAGACGATGCGGTGCTGCAGGTGACGAAGAAGTTCGAGATCAGATTCGATAACAACAAACGAATGTCGGTTCGTTGTTACAGTTACCGATACGTCGGTTTGATTCCAGGCGACCGTTGGCTGGTGAAATACCACAATCTGCACGCCGATCCAG
>JAJDXU010000084.1 GCA_022823105.1 Dehalococcoidia bacterium | reverse complement strand
TCTAACCCCTACCCCATCCGTACCATATTAACCAGCGCCCAAATCCAACCCGCCACCCGTGCCCGCGACAGCCGACCCAATACCCACCCCCAAACCCCACTAACCTCCCTCCCCCAAACCCGCTCATCTGACCGCCAAAACCCCGCCATCGGCCCCCATTCAGCCCCACCACCCGCCCAATCCCCTACTGGAGTGAGCAGAAATGAGAGGAAATGAGCGGGAAATCGGCCTTTCTGTCCTTTCACCACGTAATTGCCAAGCGGGTACGCGTGAGCGGGTCGCTCTGCTTGCCCGTGCGCCGGGCGGTGTGCTACCATCGTCGCGCTATGCTACGCGACGCCGCAGCGGACATCCGCACCCCCTGACGCGCCCAACGCCCTCAACTTACTGCGGCCAACGTTACGTCCGTCTAAACTATCTGCGGCCACCCAGCAGCAATGCCCAATCCGGAAAACCCCGATCCCCGGACCCTTGGCGGAGGAGGATTCCGTCAGGCTCTTGCTGACGCGGCGCTGCAATCCGAAGCCGGCACAGTCATAACCATCGGCGTTTTCGACGGCGTCCACCGCGGCCATCGTCACTTGCTGGATCGCATGTCCGAACTCGCCGGCTCCGAGTTGACTCCCACCGTCATTACCTTCAGCAACCACCCTGCCGAGGTAGTCAACCCGGACCGCACCGTCAACAAGATCATCACCCCAGAGGAAAAGGTCGAATTGCTCTATCGGGCCGGCGCCGGACAGGTGATTTGCCTGGAATTCACCAACGAGTTGGCCAACCTCGATGCCAACGAGTTCACCGCCCTGCTCGTCGACTGCCTCAAGATGAAGGGCATAGTGACGGGTCCCGACTTTGCCCTGGGCCGGAACCGCAGCGGCAACCTGGAATACCTCCACCGGCGCGGGGCCTCCCTGGGATTCTGGGTGGAAACCGTGCCCCCGCTCGAACTCGAGGGCGAAGCGGTCCGCAGCCGCCGCGTACGCAACTCCCTTGCCGACGGCAACGTGGACGGAGCGGAGTACCTGCTGGGCCGTCCCTACGCCACCGACGGCGTCGTCGTTCACGGCGCCAAGATGGGGCGGCAGCTTGGTTTCCCCACGGCCAACATCGTTCCCACGCAGAATTTCGTCATTCCCGCGGACGGCGTTTACGCTACCTATGCCACCGTCAAGGGCGTCCGTCACCTGGCGGCCACCAGCATCGGTGTTCGGCCCACCTTTGGCCTCAGCCAGCGCCTCATTGAAGCCCACCTGCTGGACTTTTCGGACGACATCTACGACGAAAACCTGCGCCTGGAGTTCGTGTCGCGCCTTCGCGGTCAGGAGACCTTCGATGGCATCGACGCCCTCATCACGCAGATGAACCGCGACGTCGACAACGCTCGCAGGATACTGGAAGAACACGACCGGCTGGACGGCGCGTAACCGGCCGGAATCACGGCGAGGTTAACAGCGTGACCAGTCGAGTAGAGATTCCCGATAACCTGTCCCCCATCATCCGGCGGGGCGTCAGCCGCATCATCTCGGAGGAAGAGTTCACGGCGATGCTGCAGCGCGGGCGACCGCTCCGCCTGAAAATGGGCTTCGACCCCAGCCGTCCCGACATCCACCTGGGCCACGTCGTCGGCCTCCGCAAGTTGCGACAACTCCAGGACCTCGGCCACCAGGTCATCCTCATCGTCGGCGACTGGACCGCACAGATCGGCGACCCGTCCGGCCGATCCGCCACCCGCACCATGCTCACCCACGCCGAGGTGCTGGATAACGCCGAGTCCTACATGCGCCAGTTCTTCAAGGTGGTGGACCGCGACCGCACCCAGGTGGAATGGCAGAGCCAGTGGTTCGGCGAGTTCACCCTGGCCAACGTCATCGAGCTCACCAGCCGGTTCACCATCAACCAGTTCCTGCACCGCGAGGACTTCGCCAACCGGTACTCTCAGAACCAGCCCATCGCCATCACCGAGATGCTGTACCCGCTGATGCAGGCCTACGACTCGGTGGTCATTGAGTCCGACGTGGAATTCGGCGGCACCGACCAGATGTTCAACCTGCTGGTGGGCCGTGAGCTCCAGGGCATGATGGGCCAGACCCCACAGCAGTGCTTTATGATGCCCATCCTCGTGGGCACCGACGGCGTTCAGAAGATGAGCAAAAGCCTCGGCAACTACGTCGCCCTCGAAGAGCCTCCCCAGGAAATGTACGGCAAGCTCATGTCCCTGCCCGACAGCCTCATCACCTCATACTACGAATACCTCACCGACGTGCCCGACGCCGACATCGCTGAGATGCAGCGCGCGATGGAATCCGAAACCGCCAATCCAATGGACTTCAAAAAGGGCATGGCGCGGTACATCACGGCCGTGTTCCATCCGCCTACGGCGGACCGCAACCCGGCAGCCGAGGCGGAGGCCCAGTTTGAGCAGGTGGTCCAGCGCCGGGACCTCCCCGACGATATGCCGGAGGTCAGCCTGGAGGAAGTTGGAGAGCGACTGGTTGGTCGTGTCTATGTGCAGGCTGGTCTCGCTGGCAGCAATAGCGAAGCCCGTCGTCTGGTAAGCCAAGGCGCAGTCGAAATCATACGCAGAAATGGCGAGCGAGAACCCGTTACTGCCGATGTAACCCCGACTCTCGGTACGGGAGACATTGTGAGAGCAGGAAGGCGCCGATACGCCCGGTTCGGGTAGTGCACAAACCACCATGTGGGCACCTGTTGTTGACCAAACTCCCCGTCTGCATCACTATGGTGTTGGATTCACAACACCGGGAGGCGGCACACCATGACCACCGCCAAAAAACTGCTCACCGCCGACGACCTGCTGGCAATTCCCGAGGACGGTATGCGGCGCGAACTTATCCGAGGTGAACTTTTCGAGATGCCGCCAGCAGGTGATGACCATGGTTTCGTTGGGGAAGAAATCTCGTGGCGCGTGGGGACGCACATCAGGCAACGCAGACTCGGACGAGGCCGTATTGCCGAGACGGGTTTCTGGATTGAACGACAGCCCGACACCGTTCGCGCGCCAGACTACGCCTACATTTCTTATGAGAGAATGTCCCAACGGCCTCAGGGCAGCGGGTTTTCGGAAGTCATTCCAGATCTGGTGGTTGAGGTGGTGTCCCCTAGCGATAGTGACCGTTATGTCGCCGACAAGATTCGCATGTGGCTGGGTGCCGGAGTGCGCTTGGCGCTGGCGGTGTACCCCGCCACGCAGGAAATAGTCGCCCACCATGAAGACGGCAGCGTGGAGAGGTTTGGCGTCGGCGACACCTTGACCTGCGAACCTGTCCTGCCGGGGTTCAGTTGCCCCGTCGCCGACATCTTTACTTACTGATCCATACGCGGTGTGGCCGACCTGGCCCGCCGGATGCACCCAACAGGAGTTTCCCGTGGTTCTTTCCAACGAACAGGACAATGACGCCATCCGGGAGCGCACTGCCGAATGGCAGCAGCGCGCCGATGCTGCACCCAATCGCAAGTCGGCCTACAAGACGCTCAGCCAGATCCCGGTGGCGCCGCTGTACGGGCCGCCGGAGGTCGCCGACAGCGACTACCTGCGCGACGTCGGCCTGCCCGGCGAGTATCCCTACCTGCGCGGCGTGCATCCCACCGGCTACCGCTCCCGCCTCTGGACCATGCGGATGTTCGCCGGATTCGGGGAGCCGGCCGAGACCAACGAGCGATTCCGCTTCCTGCTGGACCAGGGCGAAACCGGCCTGAGCGTCGCCTTCGACATGCCCACCCTCTACGGCTACGACCACGATGACGACCGTGCCCGCGGCGAGTTCGGCAAGTGCGGCGTCGCCGTTTCGTGCCTGGAGGACATGCAGACCGTATTCGACGGCATCCCGTTGGACCAGGTCACCACCTCCATGACCATCAACAGCCCCGCCGCCATCATCTGGGCCATGTACATCGCGGCCGCCGAGCGCCAGGGCGCGAAAATGTCATCACTGGGCGGCACACTCCAGAACGACATTCTCAAGGAGTACATCGCCCAGAACGAGTACATATTCCCGCCCGATCCGTCCATGCGCCTCGTGGTCGATACGGTGGAGTTCGCCACCGACAACATGCCGCGCTTCAACCCCATCAGCATCAGCGGGTATCACATCCGCGAGGCGGGCAGCAACGCCGTGCAGGAGCTGGCCTTCACGCTGGCCGATGGGTTCGAGTATGTGCGCCACTGCGTGGAGCGCGGCATGGCGGTGGACGACTTCGCCCCCCGGCTGAGTTTCTTCTTTAACGTCCACAACGACTTCTTCGAGGAGATCGCCAAGTTCCGCTCCGCCCGCCGCATCTGGGCCCGGGAGATGCGCGAAACCTTCGGGTCCGAAAACGAACGCTCCGGCTGGATGCGGTTCCACGCCCAGACCTCCGGCGCATCGCTCACCGCGCAGCAGCCGGAGAATAACGTGGTGCGCGTCTCGCTGCAGGCCCTGGCCGCGGTCCTGGGCGGCTGCCAGTCCCTCCACACCAACGGCAAGGATGAGGCGTGGGCGCTGCCCTCTGCGGATGCCGCCCTGCAGGCCCTGCGCACCCAGCAGATCATCGCCCACGAAACGGGCGTGACCGACACCGTGGACCCGCTGGGCGGCAGCTACTTCCTGGAGGCGTTGACCAACCAGGTGGAGGCCGGCGCTTACGACTACTTCCAGCAGATCGACCGGCACGGCGGGGTGATACCGGCGCTGGAATCGGGATTCTTCCAGCGTGAGATCGCCGACGCGGCATACATCTACCAGCAGGAGGAGGACCGCCAGGAGCGCATCACCGTGGGCGTCAACGAGTACGTGGACGAGAACGAGAGCCTGAGCATCCCCATACTGCGCGTTGACGAGGCCGGCGAACAGCGGCACATCGCTCATCTCAACGAGGTGCGCCGTCGCCGCGACGACCGCGAGGTAGCCGTCCGCCTGCGCGCGCTGGAATCGGCGGCCCGTCAATCCGGCAGCGACGCCAACCTGATGTACCCACTGATCGAAGCCGTCAAAGCGGACGCCACCCTGGGCGAGATGATGGGCGTCTTCCGCGACGTCTACGGCGAATACCAGCCCACCTGGGGCTTCTGACCGTCGACGCCGTACCGCGCATCGCCATTGTTTCGGAGCCTGCCATGGTATCCACAAGGCCGAAGGGCAAACATACCTACGCGGACTATTTCGCCACACCGGAGGGTGAGCGGTGGGAGCTTATTGACGGAGTTTTGTACCACATGGCCGCAGCGCCCAGCGTCAAGCACCAAACTTCCTCCGGCAATCTGTTTTTTCTGTTCAGCAGTCATATCAGGCCTCGCCGGTTGGGTGCGGTGTACGCCGCGCCCTTTGCGGTGATGCTCCCGGACGAATCGACCGTCGAGCCGGACCTGCTGTTTGTCAGCGCAGCGCGGCGACATATCGTGTCGGATCGGGCCTGCGAAGGGCCACCCGATCTGGTGGTGGAAATCCTGTCTCCGTCAAACACGAGGCACGACCTGGAAACCAAGCGCGAACTGTACGCGCGCCACGGTATTCCAATGTACTTGATCGTTGACGCCGAAGAAGAATCGGTGCGCGCTTTGACCAAACCGATCATCGACGGCAATGGCGGCGTCTACGCGGAGGAAGCTGTGTATCACATAGGGGACATCGTTGATATCGATGTTATACCGGGACTCCATATCGCAGTGTCCGACGTGTTCGAGTCCCCGCTGTAGCTCGGGTTTCACGTCCGCCGCATGATGAAGCAGGGGCGGGTTTCAAACCCGCCCCTGTGCGTTGCGAATGTGCCCTCTACCCTAGGCAGTCGCCCCCTCCTTGGCTTGCTTGGCGGTGTCGATGACGCGCTGCTCGATGTTCTGCGGAACTTGCTCGTAGTGGTCGAACTCGAACCGGTATGATCCGCGCCCGCCGGTCATCGACCGCAGGTCCTGGGAATAGCGCTGCACCTCAGCCTGCGGAACCTCCGCCTCGATCACCGTGTATCGCGTCTCCGGGCTCATGCCCAGGATGCGCCCGCGCTTGCTGTTGAGGTCGCTGATGATGTCGCCGGTGTAGTTCTCCGGTACCGTGACATACAACCGCACGATGGGTTCCAAAAGGACCGGCGCCGCCTTCTGCATGCCCTGGCGAAGAGCCTGGCTGCCGGCGATCTCGAACGCAATGGGCTTTCCGTCCACCGGGTGGGTGCTGCCGTCGTAGATGACCGCTTTCAGGTCAACCACCGGGAAGCCGGCGAGCACGCCCTCTCGGAGAGTGTTGACCACTCCCTTTTCCACCGCGGGAATCAATTCACGCGGTACGCGTCCGCCGACCACTTCGTTGCCGAACTCGAACCCCTCGTCACGGGTCTTGGGCTCGATCCGGAGCAGCACGTGGCCATACTGTCCGCTGCCGCCCGTCTGCTTTTTGTGGCGGTACTCGGAGTTGGTCACCTGGGTGATGGTTTCGCGGTAGGGGACGACGGGCAGCTTGACGTTGAGGTTGGCGCCGAACTTCCGCGAAATGCGGTCCAGGGCTACCTCGATCTGTACCTCGCCCAGTCCCGTGAGCAGGCTCTCGCTGGTCTCGGGGTTCCGCGTGAATTGCAGGCTGGGGTCGTCCTCCACAATGCGGGCCAAAGACGTTGACATCTTGTCCAGGTCCGCCTGCGTGGCGGGCACCACCGCCAGCGAATAGAACCCGTGGGGGAATTCGACGCCCGGCAGGGTGACCCGGCCGTCGTTCGCGCACAGCGTGTCGCCGGTCAGGGTGGCGTTCAATTTGCCTATCGCGCCAATGTCTCCCGCGACCACTTCGGAAACGTTGTCCTGGTTCTTGCCCTGGGGAAGGTACAACTGGCCCAGGCGTTCGGACTCGCCTTTATTGTTGTTATAGACCTCGCCATTGGAATGGGCCGTACCCCGGAACACGCGGAACATGGAGAGTTTGCCAACGAACGGGTCCGACGTGGTCTTGAAGACCAGGGCGGCCAGGGGAGCGGAGGGGTCCGGGGTTATGGCGTCGTCGCCGGATGTGCTGGGCAGATCGGCCGGTGACGGCAGAAAGTCGTGGATGACCTGCACCAGTTCTTCAGCGCCCATATTCTGGGTTGCGGACGAGACCAGTATGGGAGTCAGGTCCCCATTGCGGATGGCCTCGCGAGCGCCGGCAGTTACCTCGGCGGCGGTGATCTCCTCGCCTTCAAGGTATTTGTCGGCCAGGGCGTCGTCCGATTCGGCAACCGCCTCGATGAGCCGCTCGCGCGCCGCATCGAAATCTCCGACGACACCCGCGGGTATGTCGGCGGGCGGGTCGATCACGCTGACCAGGCCGGCAAAGTCCTGCGCTTCTCCTATAGGCAGTTGGAACGGAACGCACTGGTTGCCGAAAACGCTCTGGATTTCCTGCACATTGCGCTCGAAGTTGGCATTCTCCCGGTCCATCTTGTTGAGCACTATGGCGACCGGCAGGTCCCGACCTCGCGCCATATCCCAGGCCCGCTCGGTGCCCACGTCTATGCCGGTGGGAGCGGCCACCAGTATCACCGCCGACTCCACCACGCGCAGAGCGGCGACGGCCTCTCCGAGAAACTCGTCATAACCCGGTGTGTCCAGGATGTTGACCTTATTGTCGCCATCGGCAAAACGGAGCAGGCTGGTCTGTACGCTGGCGGCGCGGCGGTTCTCCTCCGGCTCGTAGTCGGAGACGGTATTGCCGTCCTCCACGCGGCCGATCCGGTTAATCACCTTGGCATTGAACAAAATGGTTTCGGCAAGGGTGGTCTTGCCCGCGCCGCTGTGGGAAAGGAAGGCGACGTTTCTGATGGTACTGGCGGATACAGCCATGGCGATTACCTCTCCGGTTCGTTGGGATGTGATTCGACGATTGTAGCGGTTCGGCGCTATCGGTTGCAACCGAGCGACAGGGTGGGTACAATCGTAGGCCAGCGACCGGCAGCGAGCCGCTCCTTCAGCGACTCCCCCTCGGGACCGGCCGCTCCTTTTTTTGCCCTTTCGCCCCGCGCATCAGCGCGGCATGGACCGCGCCTTGGCGTGCGGGTATCCCGGATCGCCGGGCAGGTCGGGCTCTCGTGCGGCGGCGGTTGCCAGCGCATCGCACCGCTCGTTGTCCGGGTCGCCGCTGTGACCGCGCACCCAGCGGAACTCAACCCGGTGCTGTTCCAACAGGTTCAGCAGCCTTTCCCACAGGTCGGGATTGACCGCCGCCTCTCGTTTGTTGCGCATCCAGGCGTTCTTGCGCCATCGCGCGGCCCAACCTTTTTCCACCGCGTCCACCAGGTAGCGAGAATCGGAGTGCAGGGTGACGACGCAGGGACGATTCAACGCCTCCAGCCCGATGATGGCGGCCAGCAGTTCCATCCGGTTGTTGGTGGTCAGGGAATAACCGCCCGATAGCTCCCTGCGTCGTCCCTGATGGTCCAGGATAATGCCATAGCCGCCCGGGCCGGGGTTGCCCAGGCAGGCCCCGTCCGTGTGGATGGTTACGGCGATCTCGCCGCTCATGCCGGTTGCGTGGGCGGTTCGATGCCCTGCTGAGCCAACAGGGCTTCAAGTTCACGGATTCTGGCCGCCTGCGCCTCGTTCTGCCGGGCGGTTTCGGCCAGAGCATCCTCGGCTTCATCCAGGTTGCGCAGCCAGGTTCCCGCTGCCGGGTCGTACAGCTTCAGCTCCAACTCCGGCCTGACGCACACGTCCAACTCCAGGATGTCGCTGTGGCCGCGTAAAACGCCGTCGTCATCCTCCCCAACCTGGATGACCTGATACTTGCCGTCAACTAACCGGTCCCCCTCTAAAGCGGGAGTAAAGAGCTTGCCGGTGGGGTCGAAGCGCCAGTACTCCGAGACCCCCAGGCCAGCGTAAACATCCCTCTTCTCCGTCATGTCCCGCGAATATGTGCTTGGCGAGGCAATCTCCATCACAAAGTCTGGCACTTTGCCATCCTCGCGCCAGACAATGTACGAGTCCCGCGGGTAATCCTCCACGCCAAACACTACCATCACGTCCGGCGCCACCCGCACCTCGTTGTCGTTCATCCGGTAATACACCAGCAGGTTGCCGGCCACATACACGTCGCTGCGTTCGCGATAGCGCTGGCGCAGCACATGCACGGTTTCAGTCAGAGGAGTAAATTGCAGATCCGATTCGGCCAAGGGTTCACCGTCCGAGCTGGGATAAAAGACTTCGGGATCATCCTCAGAGAGCGGACGGTTCAAGCCGTCTTGGACAAACTTTTTGATCCGGTCAGCGATCACCTGGCGCTGGTCAATCTGGGGCGTGCTGGAGGTTGTCATGCCGTTCGCTCCGGTGGACGGCTAGGCCGCCGGATGTCGCGCCACGCACTCCATCAGGGCGTGAGTGAGTCCAATGCACTTGCTCCGGACCTTGGCCGCCCATTCGTCCTGCGCGGCGGCTTTCCAGGCGTCGGACTCGACCACCTCGGGGCTGGCGATGTGGTACACGGCGGCGTACTTCTGGAGGCCGTCCAGGTTGGTGCTCTCGACGCGATACCGCCTGGCGCTCGCCACTCCGTCGACCTGGCAAAGGCCGGGCAGGTGGACGGTATCGTACAGGTGATTGAACTCGTCCTCGGCCTCGGCGGCGATGTCCGTCTGCACGACGTAGATGTACCCCGCATCGCCCGAGGCGTCACCTGAGTCGGCGATGCGCTTGAGAATGGTATGGGTGCGGTTGGTGGCGTGGGGGCGAATCTTGGTGGCCCAGTCACCCTTCTCGCTCTCAACCTGCCAGCCGGCCGACGTGGGCACGCCCGGATCGTCGATGCCGTACAGCGCAGCGTAGCGGGCGAACTTGGGCGCGTCGGTGGACTTCAGCAGGAAGCGGTCGCACGAATGGACGCCGGGAGCGTTGCAGATGTACTTGGCGTGCTGGGTGTCGTAAACGCGGTTGAAATCGGCCTCGTGCTCAGCAGGAATGTCCATCTGGACGAGGTAGGCGAAATCGGCGGGCATTGGGAAACCTCCGTGAGGGACGTCGGTGGGCGGTGTCGCTGTGGTTGGATGGTCGCCGGATTTAGCCGGCGTCCCCATTGTTGCCGGAACGCTGTGGCGGGACGCTGGGCCGGAAGAAAAGAGCGGCTAGTAGGTCAGCGCGTCCGCCGTGCCGTCGGGCAGTTCGACGGACAGGGCCTGCAGGGTGTGGGCGAGGCCGTGGTAGTAGGAGACCACGACCAGCAGGTCCACGATGCCAGCGTCGCCGATGATGCCGCGCAGTGCCTCGAACGTGGCGTCGGATACGCGATGCTGGCGCAACAGTTCGATTACGAAACCCGATACCACCGCGTCGTCGCCGGACAAGCCGTTGGGTGAGCGATATTCGTGAATGGCGGCGATTTCGGCATCGGTGAGGCCGGCGTTGCGTGCGGCGGGCTGATTCACCGTCCAGACATAGTGCCCGCAGGCTTCCCGGGCCGCGGTCAGAACGGCCACGGCCTTCACCCGTGGGTCCAGCGGAGTCTGGAACCGCACGTAGCCGCCCAGGTGGGCGAAGTTGCTGGCCGCCTGGGGGTTGTTGAGGATGGCGGCGTAGTTGCGCTGCACGCCGCCGCGAGAGGTTTCGATCTCGTCCCAAACCGCCTGTCCGGCGGCGTCCATGTTGTCTCGGGTGGCGAAAGGTACTCGGGCCATGTGCTTGCCTCCCTGCGGGCGCTTGCTGGTTGCTAGCTGAAAATGGTCGCAACGACCACGGCGATAGACAGCGTCCCCACAATGCCGAGCACGGCGAGCATCAGGTTGGTGACGCGGTCGGCCACACGGTCAGTACGGACTTCCACCGTGCCTAACCGGGTGTTGACTTGCTGGGTGTGCTCGTGTTGGTTTTCTTCCATCTTGTTGAAGCGAGCGTTGATTTCCCTCCGATGTTCTTTCTGGTCGTCCACCATCTGATCGAGGCGTGCGTTGATCTCCCGGCGGTGTTCTCTCTGGTCGTCCACCATCTGATCGAGGCGTGCGTTGATCTCCCGGCGGTGTTCTCTCTGGTCGTCCACCATCTGATCGAGG
>JAJDXU010000251.1 GCA_022823105.1 Dehalococcoidia bacterium | reverse complement strand
CATGCGCCAAGGCATCTACGGGGCGGGTTTGAAACCCGCCCCTATGTGTGCCGAAGGTATAATGAGGGCCGACAAGCTGATGACACGCACTTGACAGGCGGCGGTTATGGCGACCACGACGACAACCGAACTCCCGGAGCGGCGGCGATTCAACGTGGACGAATACTACGCAATGGGAAAGGCCGGGATCCTTACGGAGCACGACGGGATAGAACTGCTGGATGGAGAGTTGTTCTGCAAGTACGACGGGCGGAGGCGGCGGTTCACGGTGGAGGAATACTACAAGCTGGCCGAGGTGGGCATCCTGGCGCCCGATGAACGAGTTGAATTGCTGGCAGGAGAGATAATTCGGATGGCGCCAATTGGAAGCAAACACGCAGGCGGTGTTACTCAGTTCGCGGAGGAATTTTCCGTGCGACTGGGTAGGCGCGTTACGGTAAGAGTTCAGAATCCCGTGCGCCTATCAACGGGCGAGGAACCGGAACCGGATATCGCCGTATTGCATCGAAAGGACGATGGTTACGCCTCCGAGCATCCCGGGCCGGGAAACGTCATCCTGCTGATTGAAGTCGCAGATTCAAGCGTGGGTTTCGACCGGCGTCACAAGTTGCCGATGTACGCGCTGCACGGGATACCTGAAGTCTGGCTGGGTGATATCAACAGCCGTCGGGTAGAAGTTCACGACGAACCCATGGCGGCGGGGTACGCACGGGTCCGCGTGTTCGGCGTGGGGGAGACGTTGTCGCCGGGGGCGTTTCCGGACCTGGAAATTCCGGTGAGCGACGTGATGCCCGAGTAGGGCTGGCAGTTAAAGGTCGGCGAAGAAGTCGGCGGGGACGGTTTCGCCGGGGGCGACGGGCGGGATGGCGCGGATGAAGTGCTCAATGCCGATGACGGATGCCGCGACCGCGCGGGGGACACGCTCGTAAGGCCAGTCGGGTTGCAGTTGGGTGAAGTGGCGCTTGATGCAGGCCATCTTGGCATCGAGGCCGTCGGATACGTCGGACGTGATGTGGATGGTTTCGAGGTCGACGCCGTCGTGGGCACGGTCCGGGGACGGCATGGGGAAATCGACGCCGGCGGCCTGGAGGGTTTCGGCCATGTGGACGCGGAACCCGCGGGGTCGCACGCTGTAGAAGAGGCGGTCGGTCTGATGGGGCTGAATGCCGATGGCCATGTGGTGCGGGAAGGCGGTATCGTCGGCGGCCAGGCGGAAGGCGGTGGTGGCGTGATTGCAGATGGCGATGTGGTCGGGGTGGCCGTAGAGCCCATCCTGGCCGAAGGTGAGGATGAACTGGGGTCGGAAGCGGCGAATTTCAAACACCAGGCGGGCGACCACCTCGTGCTCGTCAGCCTGGACGAAAGCGTTGGGGTGGTGGTTGTCGTCCCAGCCGGCCATGCCGGAGTCGCGGTAGCTGAGCACGTCGTGGGACTCGATGCCAAGCTCCTGGATGGCCTGGGCGAGTTCGCCACGACGGACCTCGCCGATGGTTTCGCGGGTTGCGGAGCCGGGTTGGCGGATTTCGCCGAGTTCGCCCGACGTGGCGGTGATCAGACGGGCAGTTATGCCGCGGGCGGTGTGCATGGCGATGGTGCCGCCAACTGGGAAAGCCTCGTCGTCAGGGTGGGCGAAGAGGATGAGGAGACGATGGTCAGGCATGGTCGGGGTCTCCTGAGCGCAGAGTAGGGGCGAATGTGATCCGCCCCTACCATAGTACCGTATGCGGCGTTTGGGTTACTGGTCCAGGACTTCGAGGACCTCGAGGATGATGCCCTCCGGGCCTTCGAAGAACATGACGCGGCGACCGCCGCCGACGGTGGTCTCTTCCAGGACCTTGGCGCCGCTGTTTTTGAGGTCATTCATGGTGCCTTCGATGTCGGTGGTATCGATGGCGATGTGCTCGAAGCCGTAGTTCTGCGGGTGGGTCTGCGTGGCGATGTGATCGGTAACGTTGAGGGGCAAACCGTGCAGGTCGAGACGGAAGCCGCCGGCCGGAGTTTCGGCGGTTACGGTGGCGCCGAGGTTCTGGATATACCAGTCGGCGGTGGCCTTGGGATCCGGGGTCTTAAGGTGGACGTGATTCAGCGAGAATGCCATGGCGTTGATCCTCCTTGTGAGATGGGCGTTAGAGCAGGTTTCGGTTGGGAGCGATTGTAACATAGGGGCGGATGGAGGCAGGCGAGGATCTGCCCAAGAGTTATCGTTTGAGAGACCGCCGGCACGGAATTCCGTACGGTAACTGTGCAGCGGAAGGGTGCGTTCAGGGTCCGACATGCTGCCGCCAAAAGAGGGCGTGTCACACCATGAGCGGCTCGATGCAGCGAATGCCAGGATCTTACGGCGTCGATTGAACCGGGTGATATACTTGCGGCCGTCCGTTGGAATGGACTTACGGAGGAGTATTTGATGCTGGCATTTCTCGGTGGAACCGGACCGGAAGGCAAGGGACTGGCCCTGCGACTTGCGATGGCGGGAGAGTCCGTGGTGATCGGGTCGCGGGACGCAGGACGGGCGCAAGAGGCGGCGGACGAGTTGCTGGGGTTGGCGCCGGGCAAGGCGATTTCCGGAGCGGTGAACGGCGATGCCGCGGCACAATCGGACGTGGTTTTCCTGACGATGCCGTACAACGGGATGTCTCCCACGATAGCCGGAGTTGGCGACGCGTTGGCGGGCAAGATAGTGGTGACGGTGATTGCGCCGATGCGGTTCGAGCGCGGAGTGGGGGCCATCGCCGAGGAGGTGGACGCGGGGTCGGCGGCGCAGGAGGCACAGGCAGCGGCGCCGGAGTGCCGGGTGGTGGCGGCGTTCCAGAACGTTTCGGCCGAGGAGCTGCTGAAGCCGGGCGTCACGCTGGATGAAGACGTGGTGATTTGCGGGGACGACGCGGATGCGAAAGCCCGCGTGACGGAGTTGACGCGGATGATCCCCAACCTGCGGCCGGTGGATGGCGGGGCGCTCTACAATGCCAAGTACGTGGAGCAGATCACGCCGTTGCTGGTGAACATCAACCGCATTTACCGCACACATTCGGGAGTCCGGATCACGGGAGTGTAGCGACCAACGGAGGGGGATGCGACGGAGACAATGTTCGAGCGGGAGCGGCCCAATGTCCAACCACCGTTACCGAGACATCCGGTAACGGGAGCCTGATGCGATACGACGCAGCGGGTTGGCAACGCCCGCGGCAACAGGCGCCAGGACGCAATGGCGCCATACTGGCGCCCACGATACGCCGAGCATGAACGAGCGGTTGCGATTTTGAAACACGGACAGGAGGAAAAACCATGCCACGCGCCACACTTGATTTGCAGAATGCCGACGATCTGGCCGCCGTTGGGGGGCAATGGAAATGCGCCAACGGGTTCGTGCCCGGGGAGCCAAACGAGGGGATAGTGAGCGAAGCGGAGGGATCGCCGTGCCGATTGCCCGATTTTGACGACTCCGGATGGGAGGCGTGCGACGACCTGGGGGCCTGGAGACGCCGGGGGGTTTCGTTCGTCTGGTACCGGATGAAAGCCACGCTGCCGGAAACGGTGGGCGGACGGTCGATCGAAGGCGCGCGCTGCCTGTTCGAGTCGTGCATCGACGACTACGGCGAGATATGGATCAACGGGGAGTGCGACCGTGAGCGGGCGACGGTGCAGGGGTTCAACGTCCCGCAACGAGTGGTGGTGTCCGCCGAGCCCAAAGCGGGGGACGAGGTGACCATCGCGATCCTGGCGATGAACGGGCCGATGGCTGCGCCGGGCGGCGCGGTGTTCGTGCGGTACGCGACGCTGGCGTTCGAGTGGCGGGAGTCGGGATACTGAGCGACGAGCGACCGGAGTACAGACGTAGGGGCGAGGCATGCCTCACCCCTACAATCGGTTCACCGTTAAGGGGGCGATGGCCGCGCGTCGCGGATCGCCCCTGATGTTTGCAGGTCAGGACAGCCAGTCGTCGTCCTCGTCGTCGACCGGGTCGGCGTCGCTTTCGTTGGCGACGACCTGGCCGGGGTTGTAGGTGTAGCCACGGGCTTCCAACTCGGAGCGGATGGTGGGGGCGAAGTCGGACGGGGACCTGCTGGCGGGCAGGGTGATTTCCACGGCGCCGCGGTCGGTCACGGTCACCTCGCCCGGGTCCTCGCGGGCCAAATCCACGCTGACGGACTCGCGGTGGATGGCGAAGTCGTCGGTCACGGAAAAGACGACCGCCATGTCTTCCATGGTGATG
The DNA here is from genome assembly GCA_022823105.1 of Dehalococcoidia bacterium. Classification (GTDB taxonomy): domain Bacteria; phylum Chloroflexota; class Dehalococcoidia; order Lucifugimonadales; family UBA3495; genus Bin87. The sequence continues at coordinate 1,893 of JAJDXU010000251.1, read as the reverse complement.
AGAGTGTATTCGTCGTTGTCGGTGGACATTGCTATCTCGCCTGCTTGTGGATCGTATTGGGTCGGGATTGCCACCCCTGGGGCCAGGGGCGGCCGTCCCGCTCATCGATGGAGACGACGTTCAGATCAGTCCTCAGGAGGCCACTTGGTGCCGCCCTCGGCTGGACGTTCGGATTGCGGTCGGGACATGCCGTCGGCGACGACCTGCTGGAACTCGTTGAGGATGACGGCACCCCACTCGGCGGCCTTGCCGACGCGGTGAGAGGTGCGGCGGCCCCGGGTCTGCTGGCGGCGTTCCGCCTCGTCGGTCACGGACGCGGCGGCCTGGGCGATCATCTCGTCCATGGCGTCGATGTCGGGGACCAGGGACAGGGCGGTCTCGATGAAACGGGCGATTTCGTTCATGTCCTCGTCGAATACGACGAACACGGGAACGGTGCCGGCGCGGTGCTCTGGGAGAAAGCTGTTGGTCAGTTCCAACTCATCGTCGCGGTTGAAAACGCCCAGGTTGATATTATCGGAGGCGTCGGCGAGGCGGAGGATGGCTGGGGTGGTGGACATTGCGTCGCCGCACCAGTCGGAGGTGAACACGGCCAGGTTGACGGGGTTTTCCAGGGAGTTGAAGTAGTCCAGGACGTTGTCGGGGACCTCCACGCCGTCGCGGATCTGGCAGAAGGGATCCTTGTTGACCTTGATGATATCGATGTATTGCTGGGTGTTCATGCCCTGGGCAAATTTTGACGCGGATAGTGTCATGGTCAGGCCTCCTGATGCTGGGCGTCCGTTTTTGCCGAACGAGTTGGGCCAGTGCTAAAATCGCTGGGACGAAATTGCCCGCGGGTCGGGATGAGGGGGCGCTGCCCGTTGACTACAGCTACTGACCGCACCGGAGTGTACCTTAAATACGCCCTGTTCTGCCGGGAAACGGAGGAAGGAGAGGGGGACAACCTGAGCTTCAAGGGGATCATCGACCTGGTGGACATTCCGATGCCGGACAGCCCGCCCAGCGACGATGGGCCGCGGGTGCTGACGGAGGTGGACGCGCACCTGGCTTTCTGCATCGCGGGGGCCAACGCGGGGAACCACACGCTGGAGGTGACGATCCGGGCGCCGGGCGCGAGCCTGTCCAGCCCGCCGCCGCAGGAAGTGGAGTGGGAGGAAGGGATATTCTTCCAGAGATGGATCAAGCCGTTCCGGATTCCTGTGACCCGGCTGGGCCGGCACGTGGCGGCGATCGCGTTCGACGGTATGCCGCTGGGTGAGGCCAGCTTCTTGGTACGGCTGGCGCCATGACTGGGACGCGCCGCCATCAATAATAAAATGGCTCACGCGTACCCGCTTTGCGCAACCTCCCATTGCGAACGCCCCACCGCCCCAATACAGGTGGCACGGTCATTCCTGTCTGTGCCAAAACGGCCAATTTTTTGCGATTCACGCGCGTTTGGTGGCATCAAGACCTGCCATCGCGCCCCATAATCACCCAATTCCCCCGAAAACCCCCGGTTCAGACACCCCCGGTCCCGGCGACACTTCCGCCTTGCTCCAACCTCTACTCCATCCGTACCATATTTCCTAGCGCCCCAATTCCAAACCGCCACCCGGACCCGCAAGCGCCGACCCAATGACCACCTCCCAACACCGCGAACCTCCCTCCCCCAAACCTGCTCATCTGCCCGGCAATACCAACCCAAACGCCGCCAAAACCCTGCCATCGGCCCCCCATTCAGCCCCACGGCCCGCCAGATGCCCTACTGGAATTAGCGCAAATGAGAGGAAATGAGCGGGAAATCGACCTTTCCATCCTTTCACCACGCAATTGCACGTGGGTACCCGTGAGGGCACCCATCCCAGTTGTATAATGCGGGCGAACATAACCAAAAACCCAAACGTCCCA
>JAJDXU010000195.1 GCA_022823105.1 Dehalococcoidia bacterium | reverse complement strand
CCACAACGACCACCAACAAACGACCGATGGAAAGGAGCACGATCCAAATACAGAAACCCTCCGCCATCAGGCGAACATAGCAAGGGGCCGCTTTTTCTCGGCGGCTCCCCCCTCATCCTGTCGTGGATGCCGCGCCGGTCGCCGGGGTTGACAAACCCGGTGCGCCCGGCCTACGGTGAGCCCCTATCCGTTGTAGCTCGACATACGGGCGCAATCACCGGGGTCGGTCAATCATGGTCTCCGCAAACGACACAGCGACCACGAACGGCGCCATACCTGAAGCCGGCGACCAGCCGTACATCCGAGTAAGTTCGGTATGGAAGGTTTTTGGCAAAAACCCGGAGCGGGTGCTGGACCCTCAATACGCCGGTCGCGACAAGTCTTATTTCCAAAGCGAAATGGGCAATGTGATTGGCCTCCACGACGTATCCTTCGAAGTGGGCCGCGGCGAAACATTCGTCATCATGGGACTTTCCGGCAGCGGAAAATCAACCATGGTTCGCTGCCTGATCCGGTTAATCGAACCCACCGCCGGCGAAATCATCATCGGTGGACGGAACATCACGGACATGACCGACAAGGAACTCATGGAGTTCCGCCGTCAGAACATCGCCATGGTATTCCAGCACTACGGCCTGCAGCCCCACCGCAACGTGCTGGACAACGCCAGCTGGGGTCTGGAAGTCCAGGGAATGGCCAAACCGGAACGCTACGCCCGGACCAAAGAGGTGCTGGAACTGGTCGGCCTCGCCGGATGGGAGGAGTCCTACCCCCGCCAGCTATCCGGCGGCATGCAGCAACGGGTCGGTCTCGCCAGGGCGCTCGCCGTCGATACCGACATCCTCCTCATGGACGAGCCCTTCAGCGGCCTTGACCCGCTTATTCGCAGACAGATGCAGGATGAACTGCTCCGACTCCAGGACGAACTCCACAAGACCATCGTTTTCATTACCCACGACCTCAACGAAGCGCTGAAACTCGGCGACCGCATCGCCATCATGCACGACGGCCAGATCGCCCAGATCGGCTCTCCCGAAGACATCGTGCTGCGCCCAGAGGACGAATACGTGGGCGATTTCACCCAGGATGTTCGGCTCGAAAGCGTGCTCACCGCCAGCAAGGTGATGGTCGCCCCCAAAGCCACCGTTATGGGCCACCAGGGACCCAGGGCCGCGCTCCATACCATCGGCAACAGCGACGGCGACGCCGCGTGGGTGGTCGATATGCGGGAGCACTACATCGGTATGCTCACCATCAGCGGCGCGGAACGGGCGTTGCGGGCGGGCGTCAAGAGGATTGACGAAGCCTGGGAGTACGTCGACCTCGAATACCAGTCGGTTCCCCCTACCACCACCTTTGATGCGCTTATCCCGATCGCGATGGCCAGCGAGTACCCCATCCCCTGCTGCGACGAAAACAACGTCCTGGTTGGGGAGGTATATCGCAGCGCCCTCGCCAAGGCCCTCGCTGAAACGTCGATTCAGAATACGGACTACGAAGCCAACGCCGCCGAAAACGCCGCGCTGGCCGAGGAATCTGGCCGGTAGGACACTGCCCGGCGCTGCCCGCGGGGCTCGTTCCACGGCGCATTGCCAGATTCCTCCTCAAGGAGGGAGAATTCATGGCAACGATTACCCGACAACGGGACGATACGGCGATCCAGGCCCCATCGGGATCGCAGAACGGGACCCAGACTGCGCGCCTGGCCTTGGCAGGCATCTCCCCCGTCTATTGGTGGGGCGCCGGCATCGCCGCCGTACTGGTCGTGTTGGCCATCAGCCTCTGGATCTGGGGGCCCAAGATGGAATACCCAACCACCGTGGCCCACGTCCAGTCCAGCGACGGCTCAACCAGCTTCCCCAAATCCCTGCGCGATGTCACCGGAAGTGCTATCGACGATGGCACGGGTTGGTTGACCACGAACGGGGACTGGTTGTTCGACGGCATCAAGACGGCCATCACATACGCATTGAACTACATTGAAGATGGTTTGAAGTGGCTGCCGTGGCCGGCGGTTGTCCTTGCCCTGGTGCTGGCCGCATTCGCCGTGGGGCGATGGGCGCTGATGGGATTCACGGCATTCGCCTTCCTGTTTATCGGTTTCATGGGCTTGTGGGAAAATACCATCGACACCGTGGCGCTGATGGTCGTAGCCGTAGCGTTATCCGTTGGGATTGGTCTGCCCCTGGGGGTGGTTGGCGCCCGCAATCAGACCGCCGACCGCATCATGCGCCCCATCCTGGACGGCATGCAGACCATGCCCAGCTTCGTGTACCTCCTGCCCGGAATCCTGTTTTTCGGACTCGGCAAACCCGCCGGAATCTTCGCCACCATCATCTACGCGGTGCCCCCAGTCATTCGGCTCACCAACCTGGGCATCCGCCAGGTCTCCCCGGAGACGGTCGAAGCGGCCCGCTCCTTCGGTGCCTCCCCGCTGCAACTCCTGGTCAAGATCCAGATTCCCATGGCGCTGCCCACCATCATGGCCGGCATCAACCAGACCACCATGATGGCGCTCGCAATGGTGACCATCGCCAGCATGGTCGCGGCGGGTGGTTTGGGCGACAACGTGCTCCGGGCCATCCAGAAGAACGAGGTCGGCAACGGAGTCATCGCCGGTCTCGCCATTGTGTTCATGGCCATCGTCATCGACCGCCTGACGCAGGCAGTTGCCCGCAGTCGCCAGGCAGCGCTCACCACCGGCCACTAGATCCCCCTCGGCAGCCGCGCATGGACGTAAGTGAATCCTCGCACCTCCGCCACTCTTGGGTTGTTTCCTAAAATACGAAAAGCATCAATTATGTAATGTTTTTCTGCCGGAATTATCAATTTGACAACGGTATTTTGCGTTGCGATAATGCCGACTCACAATGTTGCCGCCCGGCCGTTGCCGGTAAACCGAAACATATGGAGGGAATAGTTTTGTTCACAAAGTACAGATTGCCGGCTCTGGCGATGGTATTGGCGCTCGTGACCGTCATGGCCGTTTTGGCGTGCTCGCCGGCCCAACCTCAGACCGTGGAGGTCACTCGCGTGGTGACGGAGCAGGTCGAGGTTGAAAGGGTCGTCGAGGTCGAAAAGCCGGTCGAGGTAGAAGTCGTCAAGGAAGTCGAAAAAGTCGTCGAGGTCGAAAAACCCGTCGAGGTCGAAAAGATCGTCGAGGTCGAAAAAGAGGTCGAGGTCATCAAGGAAGTTGAGGTCATCAAGGAAGTCGAAGTGATGGCCCCCGAGGGACCCAAAGAGACCATCATTTTCGGAGACCTCAACTGGTCCAGCGCCCTCCTTCAGAACCGTATTGCCCAGTACATCGTTGAGAAGGGCTACGGCTATCCCACCGACGTGAAGTTCGGCGCCACGCTTCCCCTGTTCCAGGGCTTGAAGAATGGCGACACCGACATCACCATGGAGATCTGGCTCCCCAACCAGAATGAGGCCTGGAACGCCGCCCGCGAAGAGGGAGCCGTCCTCTCCGTGGGTCAGAGCCTGGGCAAGGACTGGCAGTCCGCCTTCGTGATCCCCGCCTACCTGCAGGAACAGTACCCGGATCTGGACAGCGTTGAGGACCTGAAGGACCCGCAGTACAAGGAACTGTTTGCCACCGCCGAGACCGGAGACAAGGCTCGTTTGGTTTCCTGCATCATCGGCTGGGCCTGCGAAACCGTCAACGCCGCCCAGGTTGAGGGTTATGGACTTGAAGACCACGTCGAGATCATCAACCCCGGCGACGGAGCAGCGCTGAATGCCGATTTGTACGGCGCCTACGAACGCGAAGAGCCTTGGCTTGGTTACCAGTGGGGCACCAACGACCCTGCCCTGATCCTGGACCTGGTTCGCCTAGAAGAGCCTGCCTACTCTGACTCGTGCTGGAACTCCAACAAGGCATGTGGGTATCAGGACGCCACGATCCTCATCGCGGTGAACCCCAACCTGCCCGGCGAGGCTCCCGACGTTGTCGAGATGCTCCGCAATTGGGATTTCAACATCGAGATCTACAAATCCGTCGCCCGTTGGCAGGGCGAGAACCCCGATGCTGACGTCAAGGCTACGGCCCTCTGGTGGTTGAATAACAACGCCGATGTCTGGGGCGGTTGGGTTACCGATGATGCTGCGGCAAACATCCAGGCTGCCCTGAGCGCCGGTGAAGAAGCCGACGGCTGGCCCAGCGAGTAACCCGTAGCGCGCAGCGAAACGCGCCTTGGTGGGGCGGCCCTGAACAGGGGCCGCCCTTCTTTCTGCTACAATGCAGCCTCCCAACACCCATCTCGACGCAATCCAGGCCCTGCTGAAACATGACCACCACCGCATCCACTCCATTCGTCTCCGATGAAACCCTGGCGACCCTCAAGGCCATCCCAACCCAGACGCTGATCGACGGCCTGTGGGTCATGGGTTGGCCCATGAGCATGATTGAGGGCGCCAAACCCCTTCAACCGGGCCAGCACATGGCCGGCCGCGCCGTCACGCTCCGATTCGTGCCGCACCGGCCCGACCTTGCCGCGGATAAGCCGAAAGCCGAAAACTCGGCAGAGTACGTCGCGTTCGAACTGTGCGGACCCGGCGAAGTGCTGGTGATCGATGCCATGCGTTGGCCGTTCAGCAGCATCGGCGGCGACATAAAGTTCTTCCGGCTCTATCAGCGCGGGGTCGGCGGCCTCGTTACCGATGGCGCGGTGCGCGACACCAACACGCTGAAAGAGTATGGCTTTCCGGTGTACGCCGCCAACGCCACCGCCAAGCAGGGGCCCGCCGAGTTCTGGCCCTGGCAGGTCAACGATTGCATCCAGTGCGGCGGAGTGCTGGTGCGCCCCGGCGATGCCATAGTGGGCGACGATGATGGCGTCGTTGTGGTGCCCGCCAGCGCCGCCCAGGAAGTGATCAACATCGCCCACCAGCGCGAAGAGGTTGAGGGTGTGATCAAGGCTCAGCTGGAAGTTGAGCAGTGTTCTCCGGGCAAGTACTACCCGTTCAATGAAAACACCTGGAAACTGTTTGAGGAGAAAACCGGCAAGAAACCGTATCGCTAGACGACCGAACGTCCTCCCATATTCCTCCCAACCATCCAACCGACCACAGGAGGCTACACATGGCGCGAATACCCGCAGCAACCAGAGATACCGTACCCGCCGGCCAGGAAACCACGTTCGACGAGATCACTCAGAACGGCGCCGCCGTGCCGCCCTACGGCCCTGGCTCCGTGATGGTGCATGTGCCCGAGGCCAGCAAGCATGCCACCGCGCTCAACCAGTACCTTCGCAACGATGCCAGTTTGCCTATGAAGGCCGCCGAATTGGCGATGCTGGTTGCCGCCCGTGAAATGGACTGCCAGCACATCTGGAACGCCCATGCCGCCTCAGCACGCGACGCTGGCGTGCCGGCCGCCGTGGTTGACGCCATCCGCGACAATACGGCGCTGCCGGATCTGGCGCCCGACGAGTCGGCAGTGATCCACCTGGGCCGGGAGATCCTGCGCAACCATCAGGTCAGCCGGGGCGCTTACCAGAGCGCTCTGGAGATATTCGGCCAGCAGGGCACCATCGAATTGACGCTGGTGTTGGGCAACTACACCATGCTGGGAATGCTGATCAACACGTTCGAGACCGACCTGCTGCCCAACCGGAGCGAACCACTGCTGCAACGAATCCCCGGCTAGGGAAATCTGCAACGGAACAACGGGGCGAATTTCGGTTCGCCCCTATGCGGTTTTGCGGTAGATCTGCACCCGGTGCCGGCACGAATCCACGACGTAGATGCGGCCTTCCGCGTCTACCGCGATGGAACTGGGCCCCCAGAATCGGGACTCTATCCCGGCCGAAGCTTCCCGATGGTGGTCCCGCCAGGGATTAACCGCTGGTTTCAGGTCTGCTTCGTATCGCGCGCGCTGCTCGTCCGGGTTGGCCGACAGGTAATCCGCCGCCCACGATGAAGTGGTAGCGTCGCCGAGCAGAATCGCGGCCACCTCGCCATCCGGGGCGAAAATCTGGACTCTCTCGTTGCCCCAATCGGCCACGTAGAGGTAGCCCTGTTCGTCGATGGTCACCGATGATGGCCGATTCAGTTGGCCCTTGCCGTCGCCGGAAGTTCCCCACTGCCCGATGAAACGGCCGGCCGGAGTGAATGCCTGCACCCGGTCGTTGCGCCAGTCGGCCACAAATATGTTGCCGTCGGCGTCGCAGGCAACACCCCACGGTGTGTTAAATTGACCCGCCTGGGCGCCGTACTCGCCCCAGCCGCCCAGGTATTCGCCCTCGGGTGTGTAGCGCTGGATGCGGTGATTCAACCCGTCGCTGATCAACAGCGTACCGTCCGGCGCCACCGTCACGCCGGCTGGGCGGTTGAATTGGCCCGGCTCGACACCGACCTCACCCCAATGGTGCACGTAATTGCCGTCGGGGTCGAAGATGTTGACCCTCTGCAATGCCTCGTCGGTAACGAAAATCCGGCCATCGCCGGCGCGGGCGATGTCGCTGGGCCACCAGAACTGCCCATCCTCGGTGCCGCCGGTACCCCACTCGCCGATGTATCCTTCGTCCACCGTGCAGATGCAGACCCGCTTGTGTTCCAGCCGGCCCACCGACTCCGGCCCGCCGCGGTTGAGCACGTACATGACCCCGTCGTCGCCCAGCGTTATGGCGATGGGATGAATGAAACCCCTCCCTCGGTACGCTAGGAAACCGGCGGTGTGGCTGTAGGTGAAATTGGCGGTAACGGTGGTCATGCCAGCTGGTATTCTCGCGAAGCCACGATCAGTTGGACCATTTCCGAGACGTGCTCCTCGGCGCAGGCGGCGGTGTCGTCCCGGTCGAACCTGACCTCTCCCCACGGGGCCGCCATCGCCACCAGGCTGTCGTAGGTTCCCTCGGAAACCTCGAACATCCCCATGGCGTCAAGGCAGGAATTGGCCAGTTGGTTCGCCGATTGCGCCTCTCCGGCGGCCTTCACCCGGTCGATGATTGCGCGTACGCCGGGCCGTGATGTGTCTCGCATCTCCGCTCCCGCGGCGTTGATCCGCTCCACGAGGTTACCGGTGTCGATCCACTCCATTCCGGTGTGCCATCCCTCAACGGTTGGCGGATTGAGGATCTCCTGGCCCATGAAGTTCACATCCATTGCCAGGTTGCAGATCGTCCACTCCGGCGTCCGGTGGCTGCCGGCCAAACGGGCCGTGCCGCCCACCAGCTCGGCGGGGCTCTTTACGCGGGCCAGGCGGGCCGACCGGTCGCAAAAGAAATCCGACAGGAACAAACAGCGCATGACGGCCCGGATATCGCCCCCAGTGCGGGTGAACTCGTCCGCCATAGTCCCGATGGCCTCCTCGTCCGGGCGGTCCGAAACGAAGTAGTTGTACAGCTTGCTGGCGATGTAGTGGGCGGTGGCCGGCTGCCGGACGATGATGTCGATTATTTCCTGGCCGTTGAACGTGCCGGTGTTCCCCAGGAATGTCTTCTCGCTGTCGTCGTGGTCATCTTCACGGTACCGGAACTGCCAATCGATGCGCCCGTACGGCCAGAAGGAATCCCGGCTCGCGCGGATGCTCATATACTCTGCGTTGTCGATGGTCCAGCCGGTGAACGACCGCGCCGCTGCCTTCACGTCATCCTCGGTGTAGTTGCCGATGCCCATCGAGAACAGTTCGAGGAGCTCCCGCCCGTAGTTTTCATTGGGCGCATCCTTGTGGTTGTCCTTGTTGTCCAGCCAGAAGATCATGGCCGGATCACGGGACAGGTCCAGCAGTATGTCGGCGAACTTGCCCAGTCCGTTCCGGCGAAACGTGTGGGTCTGGTTGACCACCGCCTTGGCGTGGTTCAGTTTGCCGTATGCCGTGGCGAACAGACCGTGCCAGAACAAGGCCATCTTTTCTTCCAGCGGCCGCTTGGAATTGATGATCCGGTACAACCAATAGCCCTGGCTGCTTTCCAGGAGCATCAGGCTGTTCTGGTCTGTGTGATAGCGCCGGATCAGGTCCTCAATTTCCAGGTCGGGCTGCTGTTCGGGATGCAGAAGTTCCTCGACGGTCGCCTCGTAACCCTGAGCCACGGCTCGTTCGATTTCGGAGCGCGTGCCGCCAAACCCGGCCCGTCTGAGCAGGTGCGCGACGCGGCTGGATTCCTCATCCCCCAACGTGATTCTGCCGGCACCCGTTGGTGCTTGGTTGGTCGAAGTCATCGTAGTTTTCCTTCGCATGATGGAATATTCAGGCGGCGATAAATCTGCCCAGGAAAGTTTCCCACGAAAATACCAGCACGCCTAAGCCAGTCAGGCCCAAGGCAACGCCCGGGTTACGGTAACGGTATGCCCATTCCAATGCCGGCGGAGTGAGCGGAGCGATCTCGTGTTGTTTCAGTCGGGCCATGCCTTTGGCCGACAGCCACACGCCTGCGACAGCCATTGCCGACGCCCACATGCCGGCGGCAACTTCGGCGTAGTCAATCAATAACAGGTAGGTTGGCAATATCAACAAGCCGGAGAGGATAACCCAACTCAGCATCCATATGAAGGGGCTTCGCTCAATCACACCCTACCCACCACTCATTTTCCACCAGGCACCCAGCAAGATGGATGAAACCCCGATAGCACCCATTACTACGCTGGACCACAGTGGGCCCAGCACGGTGCTGTCCGGCCAAAATGAGTACAAAACGGCTGCGCTGATGATTGCAGTTACACCTACGGCAATCGCAGTCATAGCGACTTCCTCCGCATTGCGCACTCCTTTTTGCAAGTGTGTCTCTGTCATCGGCTACATCAGGTTCCAGCGCGGGTTGGCGTCAACCAGTTCACGCAGATAGTCCACCAGCCACGGCCGCACCTCTTCCGCCATGTAGAACCTCGGCGAGATCAACTCGGATTCGTCGGAGATGATGCCTTCCTCGATGCAACGCGCCGCCACATCGGTTCCTGGCATCACGCTGACGCCCACGCGCAGATTGGCCAGCGAGGGCTTGAGGCCCCGCAGGAACTCCAGCTTGTTCTCGACCGACTCTCGAGTCTCTCCCGGTTCGCCGAACTGCTGCGAGATGGTGTAATGGAGTCCGCCCGCCTCACACATCTCGGTGGTCTCCTTCAGTGAGGCGTATCGGGAGGTGTCGTTGTCGCCTTCGTGCGGGTCGCCACCCCGCGTCCCGCCCATCATGACCAGACCGCAACCGGCCTGTTTCATCAGGCCGATCAACTCGGTATCACAGGCGTAGGGGGCCAGGCAGGTGTTCCAGCGCACCTTGACCTGGGCATCCATCAATGCGTGGCACAGATCTTTTGCGTGCTCCAGGGGCACATTGAAGCAGTTGTCTACGAAGAAAATCTTCTTCAGGCCGTAGCGTTCCGTGACCTCCGCCACTTCCTCGACCACCTCGTCAATCGGGCGGATCACCCGCCACGCGCCCTCCGGCGTGCGTATGTCGTCCGCTGATGTCGGGTAGTAGAACCCACCCAGCTTGGTCAGCACGCTGACGCCGAAACCGGCCTTGGCGTATTTCGGCATGTCCAGGTCGTCGAGGCTGGGCCGCTCGACGAAGTCCGACGAGCAGCGCATGCCGTTGTAGACCAACTCACCGTTTTCCCGGTACAACAGGCCGGTCATTCCGCGGTAGTCCGGCTCGCCAATCTCGATACGGCCGGCGAGGTCCGCGAAACTCTCTCCCGCGTCTCCGGCCAGACCGAAGTCGGGCTGCACGAATTCAAAGACCTGGTTCGGCATGATGCTGAACGCAGGGCCACCGCAAACTATTGTCGCATCAGAGATGGAACGGATTCGTTCTATGACGCTCTTCGTGATGGGCAGCTGCCACTGGGGATCAACGTAGCTGTGATTACTCAGGTTGCGTATGGAGATCCCGACCAGCTCGGGGTTGAAGTCTCGGACGGTGCTCTCCACTTCGTCCAGGTAATTGTCGCTGGCAAACATCAGGTCCACCAGCTTGACTTCGTGGCGCGAGCGGTCCAGGTGACCGGCCACGTACGCCAGTCCGATGGGTATGGGCTGGGCCCGCATGCGACTCATTACGCGGTTGTGACGGTTGGTGGCAATCAGCAGAAT
>JAJDXU010000096.1 GCA_022823105.1 Dehalococcoidia bacterium | reverse complement strand
CAGCCGGAGCAATACTTCAAGGACGGCAAGCAGCGCCTCGGGTTGAACCGGAGCACGTGACACCACCCACCGGCTGCAATGGCTTCTGGTCAGCTTGCTGCTGGCCTGTTGCCCGCAAAAGTCGTTGTGCTGGGAGGTGCGGGATATAAGCACCAAAATCCAACCTCGGCCAAAACGTCGGTAGCACGCTCATTGCACGGCTTGCCAAGCACGGAGAACGGAACTCTTTCTACGCCGAGCGTTCGGTGGCATACGGGTACATAAGGTTACCCGCCAGTAACGTCGAGCCGTAAGGTTCGCCGGTGTATCTGGCGGTTAACCAATTGGCGCGCCGGTTGCACCCATGCGCACGTCACTTCGCACCTGTCTCACCGGTACGAAGGTCGCTCAACATGTATCGCTGGCCAGCGGCAACGCCCTGACATGACTGAGAAAATGGAAAGCACCCCGCCAGCCAAAAGTGGCGGACGGGGCCCTTGCTCAGCCTCGGAAGGTCGCGGCTACTGGGCGCAGGTTCCCGCCTTGTTGACCATGAAGGCGCAGTTGTGGCTCATAGCCGCCAGGGTCAGGTCGGCGTTGACGGCGCTGTCGTCCCCGTGGGTGATGGCCGCCCCCGCCAGCAGAACCAGCGCGTTCTGCGGGTAGCTGATCCCGTTGCCGTCCCGGTCCGTCTCCTCAGACTGGATGGTGTAAGCGCAGACCAGCGCGTAGGCGCCCTGGGCGGCGCAGTCTAGCAGCCGGGCCCGGGTCCGGATGGGAGAGCCCACCTGAAACTTGAACTGGAGCACGTCAAATACGCTGATGTCAGCGTCAAAGGAGACGGTGATGGTGAGCACGTCGTCCTCGTCGTAGGTCTCGTCCGTGCCGACGTCCCGGCTGCCGGCGAGTTCCACGCTGGCGACGGACGGCGGGGCCGGCGGGCCGACGGCCGCGGAGCCGCCCTCGGAGCTGGATCCGCGGCCTCATCCTCCGCTGGCTCCTTCGGTCACCGCTGTCACGTCCAAGGTGGTGGAGCCCGTGTCGCCCACTGTCGTGAAGGCGAATTCGTGCACGTTGTCCCCGTTGGCGTCCTGGGGGTTGTTGAAGTCCGGGGCTTCGCGGAAGACCAGCTTTCCAGTCTTCCCGCCATGCGACGACACCGGCCCGAAGCGGAAGCGCCAGCCGTCATCGATAACCTGTCGGACCATCGCTGATGAGTTGCAAGCATGGCAGGAAGTGGACTGGGCGCCCACGATGATTTCCTGCTCCATGCTACCAGCGGTGAAGGCCGCAGCGGTGACACGGCTCTTCCACCAGGTTGGACCACCCGTCCGCGGTATAGGCGAACAAGAAGGCGCCGCAGTGGACGCACGGTCCGTCCGCCACCGGCGGCAGGGGAATGTCGGCTTGGTACAGGGCATCGAGGAAAAGTTCGTGGACCGTGGACGGCGCTACGTCAGCGGTCAGACAACCGTCGATTGCCACTGCCAGGTGTTGTCGTGCAATTTCAATGGCCGGACTCGAAAGCCCGCCCGCTTCGGTGATACCATCTTCCATGGTCGGAACCTCCCAAACAGGTTTCGTCCAGTCGGCGTCGCGTAGCAGCGCGGCGCCGACGTTCATCGTGGTTAACTGTGCAGAAAATTGCGAAACTACGGTTCGCGTTCTCGTGAACAGCAACACTGGCCGCTGACCGGCCGGAATGCGTTGCTGTTTTTCCTTTCGGGTGGCAGAAAATTGCGGAACTAAATCCGCGTTTGCGTGAACAGCAATATCGGCCGCTGGGCGGCCGATATGCGTTACTTGGGGCTCTTTGTCATTTGCCGCGGTCTTTGACCCGTATTTCCGAGGTCGCGGCGAACCCTACCCAGATCCTGGAGTGGTTTGTGTTGCGTTGGCAACTCGAAGCCACCTTTCAGGAAGCGCGTACCCATCTGGGCATGGAAACCCAACGCCAGTGGTCGACTTGGCCATAGCTCGCACCACGCCCATCATGCTGGGCCTCTTCTCCTGGACCACCCTGGCCGCCCACTCGTTGCAGCAACTTCATCCCATCACCCAGCGCACCGCCGCCTGGTACGACAAAACATCGCCGACCTTCGTGGATGCCATCGCTCTGGTACGGCACCACCTGTGCCTGGCGTCAGAGGGTATTGCTGAGCCTGTGGCGAAACGCGCTGCTGCTGATAATCGGCATCCTCCACTTCCTGCTGTGGGAAGGCGACGTGCTGACAGTGTATGCAGTCGCATCGGCCGTTCTGATTGCTCTGCGGAAGCTGAGGAACCAGGCGCTGATCTCCGTTGGCGTTTTCGTGTTCGCGCTGTCCGTTCCTTGCGCGCTGCTTGCGCAGTACGTCGCCGACGCGACCGGTTCCCCGCTGCACGGTCTCTGGACGCAGGGCGAAACTCCGAACGACGGATTCATTGATCTCTCTTCCTGTGGGGCTATTTCCTGCGCGCGTTGGGGATGATGCTCATCGGAGCCGGTTTGTTTCGAGCCGGCTTCATGAGCGGTGGCTTGCCCGCGAGAACCTACATGCAGACCGCAATTATCGGGATTGCCGTCGGCATTCCCCTGGCGGTTGCTGGCGTCATCATGGTCGCGGTGAACGATTACTCTCTCGAGGTCGCCTTTATCGGCCAGATTCCCAACACGCTGGGCACGATTCCCTTTGCGCTGGGATACATGAGCCTCATCATCCTGTGGGACGCCCGCGCGGACAACTGGCTGAAGCGGCGTCTGCGCGCAGTGGGAAGGATGGCGCTGACCAACTACTTGACGCAGACGGCGCTGGGCGTGCTTGTTCTGACACTTTTGCTGGGCGATGTCGAATTCGTGAGCCGGAGTGCCGTGTTGGCGTTTGTGATCGCAGTGTGGGCGCTGCAGGTGTGGTGGTCGGAAGCGTGGCTGAGCCGGTTCCGGTTCGGACCCGCAGAGTGGCTCTGGCGAGTCGCTACGTATCGAAGCGGGCAGCCTCTCCGCCGCCCAAGGCATTCATACAGCGCTGCGTCCGCTCAAGATGCGGCTGGCCGAGATTGAACAAGCCAAGCAGGACGCCGATGCCGGCAGCGGAAGGCGGAAAGCGCCATGATGATCTGGCCATGGTCTTTGCGGCCAACACCGTGCTCGCTGGGCTGCCGGTTGTTTTGGGTGAAGCCGTCGCGGGTGAAAGATGTAGCTTACGCGTGCGTGTCTGGCCTCTTGGAGTCTTTCCAGACGCCGGGCAGCGTGCCAATCAACTACGACCGCAGCCATTGGCAACCATCAAATTGATTGGGACGCTTACTTCGGGGCATGACGCAATGGCATACCGGGCGCGTACTGAGGCAGTTGAGCCGTTAGCCTTCGCCACGGCTGGGCGTTGCCTCACTTGTTGCCCAATTTCGCCCGCACTTCGTCAATTTCGGCGTTGCCCAGGATGCGGAACACTTTGATGCTCTGATCCTCTACGGCTACGCCTCTGATGGCGTGGCGGCCGTTCTTCATCGTGATCAACTCCATGGAGTCCTCAGCGATGTCGACCTTCCGCTTGAGTTTGACTGAATAGGCTTGCAGGGGCCATTCCATGTTTTTCATTCCTTCAGTGAGGTGGGTTTCGCGCCGGCCGGAACAAGGATTTCCCCGGCGGCATTGCGGTCTGCTGTGCTGCCAGGAGCGGGTCGCCCCGGAAGCGGCCGACCGATTTACGCTAATTTCTGTTGATTCGTCAACAGGTCGTTCCTGGACCTGTCGTAGTCGTAGATGTCGGTCGTGTAGGCGGCGGCAGCGGTCTCAACCTGGGTGTGATGTTTCGGGTGTGTCGCGTTGTGCGATGGCTGGTTTCCATTCGCCTCACCAGTGGTGTGGTTCGATGCTGGAGTGCGTGGCGGTGCCGTGCTGGCTCATGCGCGTTGGCGGGTAGCGATGGCAGTTCAGGAAGCGCGTGTCGCGCCTTGCCATGGCGAGATAGCAGTTGGCGCAGTGTTGCTTGTCTCGGTCAACCATGTTGGACCTCATGATCGCCGGTGCTTCTCCGCGCAGTCAGGCCAGCGGATTTCGCCGGGGACGGCATGATTCTTGCAGTCGCGGCCCAGGCATCCGATAGGTCGGCGGTCCAGTAGTTGCGTACATCATTCTCTTCGATGATTGCTCTGCTCAATGATTCTCGCCTTGTGGGCTTCGCCGCCAATTCGGGTTTGTTCGTTGACCTTGGCGTCCATCCGGCGGTATGCTCAGGCCTCCGCCATGGCTGGGCGCGGCCGCTGCGTAGCGAGTTGCTGTTTTTCCTGCTTAGCTACACACTTGGCGAAGCCCAGGTGTGATGTAGACATCGGCGTCGCGCGGGTCGCCTTGAAGGTTGGTATTTTGTGAACTCTGATTCGCATGCTCAAGCGTCTCTGGGGTCGTCCAACCTAGGGAATACTCAAACGGCTCCTAACAGTGGTCAAAGTGCTAGCCGTGACCCGCATCGCCAAGCGGCAGTCGCTAGGATTGGGACCGCTATCCGGAGCGCTCGAAGCGACCCGGGATTCATTCCGGTCGGACCCGAACGGCGGAGGCTCAAAAATCTGTTGAACGTCTGGTTCGTGATAATCCCGGTGTTGGTGGTTCTGTTCGATCTATTTCGCAGGCTTGTGGCTAGTCTCCTATCGTTTGAAACGTTGCGTCTGATTGGCCAGATAGCGTTAAGCGAACCAAAAGTTGGTTCATTCGGGGTGTTGACCATCATTTTCTTCGCCCCTGTTGCGCTGCTTGGATTGGCATTTTCATTTGTCCTAATGCTCGAATATTGGGGGCGAGTTCGGGAAGCGCGAACAGCTCAGAGACGTGTGTGGGTCGCTGTGGTGGGGTGCGTATTG
>JAJDXU010000034.1 GCA_022823105.1 Dehalococcoidia bacterium | reverse complement strand
GATGCTGCCAACCGCCGGCTGCTGCGTGGCGTGGTGGATGGCATCGGCTGGTACGGAAACTGCATCGGGGTTCCCGACGTTGCGGGAGAAATCTACTTTGACGAGTCCTACTCCCAGAACCCGCTGGTCAACGCCATGTGCGTCGGCATTGCCCGCATTGAAGATCTGGCCAGCGCGTCGGCCAATACCCCGGGCGACGCCCTGCTCCTCGTCGGCGCCGGCACCGGGCGGGACGGCATCCACGGGGCGTCCGGGTTGGCCTCCCGCACCTTCGAAGAGGAGCAGGAACTGCGCCCCACGGTCCAGGTTGGCAACCCGTTCCTGGAAAAAGTACTCATCGAGGCTTGCCTGGAGGCGTTGGAAACCGGGCGCGTTCGCGCTTTGCAGGACCTCGGAGCCGCGGGCCTCACCAGCGCCGCCGTCGAATCCGTTGCTCGGGGCGGCCGCGGATTCTCCCTTGACATAAACCAGATTCACCGCCGCGACGAGGGTATGACCGGCTATGAGGTCATGCTGTCCGAGTCGCAGGAGCGCATGCTCCTGGTCACCGCGCCGGAGCACGTCCCGGCCATCAGCGCAGTCTTTGACAAGTGGGACGTGCCCTGCCGAGATGTCGGCGTTGTAACCGATGAGCAAGTCGCTCGGGTAGCCGACGGCTCCGAAACCCTGGCGGCCGCTCCGGTACGACACCTGTCGGACGCGCCGCGGTACCGTCTCAACGGCGCGCCATCGGCGGAAGATTTGCAACGCCAGCATCTGAGCCTGTCGGACGTCCCTGTTCCATCGGACGTTGGCTTGGGCGATGCCAACCAAGTGCTGCTGAAACTGCTGGCATCACCCAATATCGCCAGCAAGCGGCAGGTTTACCGCCAGTACGACCACCAGGTGCAGACCAACACCGTCATTGGACCCGGCTCAGGCGATGCAGCCGTGCTCCGAGTCAAGGGAACCGGCAAGGCCATCGCCGTCGCCATCGACGGCAACGGTCGCCAGTGTTTCCTCGATCCCTATCGCGGCGGAATGCGGGTGGTCGCCGAAGTCACGCGCAACCTCACCTGCGTCGGCGCGGAGCCTCTGGCGCTGACGGATTGCCTGAACTTCGGCAACCCCGAACGGCCGGAGATTTACCACCAGCTTGAACAGTGCGTTAGCGGAATGTCCGACGCCTGCCGGGCGTTGGGCGTCCCTGTGGTCAGCGGGAACGTCAGCCTGTACAACGAAAGCCAGGGCACGGCCATATTCCCGACCCCCATCGTCGGAGGGTTGGGGCTGCTGGACGATGTCCATCGACACGCCGGAGCCGGATTCCCCGCGGATGGGCTGGCCGTTGTTCTCCTGGGCGCTGGCGAGTTGTCCGCCACCGAAACCGACCTGGCTGGCAGCGAGTGCCTGCACACGATTCACGGCATGATTCGAGGCCGCCCCGACATCGACCTGTCCCTCGAGCAGCGGGTTCAGACCCTTTGCCGTCGCTTGATCGCCGATGGCATCGCCCTGGCCGCCCACGACTGCTCGGACGGTGGCTTCGCCGTTGCGCTGGCTGAATCCTGCATCCTGGGCGATACCAGTGTCGGAGGGCGCGGCCCGGTTGGATTCACCGCGTCTGACACGTTTGCCCAGGCGATCCCCGCCCGTTGGGATGCTGCCCTGTTCGGGGAGGCTGCGTCGCGCATCCTGGTCGCCGTGGAGCCCGAGTCGTTGCCGGGCGTGTTGGCCGTCGCCCGTCAAGCGGGGGCGCCAGCCTGCGCGGTGGGTACAACCGGCGGCAACCGGTTGCGGATCGGTCACCTGGTTGACGTTGGCATAGAAGAGGCGGCCGATGCCTGGTACGGAGGACTTTCCTCTGCCTGGGGTTAGCCGGCGCCCGATCCCCGAATGCCCCGGCTAGGAAAAGATCACTGCGGCCTCGGCGGCCTCCGCTGACTCCTCGTGGGCGGCCTCCGCCGATCCGTGATCATCCAACGCCGGTGTGGCCAGTGCGTCGTTGATGCCCACCGTGGCCTGGGTTGGCGGTTGATAGGGCAGGCCCAGGCGCGCAGCGAGGGCCACGCCGACCAGCGGGTGCTCCCGATTCAACCCGAACACCCGACGCCTCCGCATGCGATTGCTTTCGGGATCGCGCACGCTCACGTTGCGGTACTGGAACACGTCGTTGGAGGCCAGGCTGCGGATCAGGCGTATGACGTAGGAGCGGGAATTGTTCTCTCCCCAGTGCGAAACTATGTGGCGGTCTCCTACTTCGACGCCCGCGGCCAGCGCTTCGCTGATCTCGCTGCACAGCGCGTTGAACATAACCTGGTCGGAGCCGTCCCGCTCCTCCAGCGTATGGCCCATGGCGATCAGGTCGGCGATACGGTTGGTGTCTCCATCCGCATCGTCCGATTCCGGCAGGTCCAACTCACCGGCGGCTTCGGACAACGGGCCGCTGTAATCAATGGCAGGTGCGGGAGCAGGGTCCGGTGGCGCTGGCGGCTCATGCTCGTCGGTGGCCGCATCCGGTGGTCGCGACTCCGCCTCCTCGTCCGCATCGGCAGTCCGGTCATCGTCGGCATATTCCGCTGCGATGTCATCGGCGTCGCTGTCATCGCGAGCTTCCGCCCGCGCTTCATCGTCGTCCTGCCTTGTCCTGTCGTCGGTGAATTCCTCCGGTTCGTCTTCCTCAACCCTGATTTCTGGGACCGGGTCCGGTTCGTCCGCCATCAGGATCCAGTCGACCAGATCTACGCTGCGGATCTTGATGTTGCCTTCCTCGGCCACGCGCAGCATCAGTTTCTTGAATCCCGAAAACCCCAGCTTTCGTTCGTCAAAGCCGGCGATGCGACGCACCAGGCGCTGTTTCAACGAGGTGAGCAGCAGCGTGTGTCCGGCCGCCCGCTCGGTGCGAATCACGTCCTCGATGGCGCGGATCACCTCGGGCAACTGGTGCCGCCCCGGGTTGCTCAGTTGCGCCGGCGCAGGCTGGCGATGCCGTTGATATGGGCCGCGATGCGGGGCCGGTTCCACGTCGATCGGGTCCACGTCCGAGTCGTAAAAGATCAACCCGTCCACGTGGTCCGCCATGCGCCGCGACGTGGCCCACGAAACGCCAACCACCAGCACGCGCTTGCCCACTGCGCGCAGCGAGTTGATAACGTGGATGAAATCGGAATCGCCGGACACCAGTACGAAGGTATTGATGTTCGGGAAATTATGGGCGGTGTCGATGCAGTCCGCCGTCATCTTCACGTCGACGCTGTTCTTGACCGCTATGGTCCGGCCGGAGCCGTAAGAACCGCCGGGCGGCAGACGGGTCGGCACGTAAACCGGCTCGATGCCAGCCGCGTATAGAGAGGGGGGATCCTGGATGAACTGGCTAGCGCCTTTGAGCTCAGGGGCGCGGGTCACCCAGTCTGCGTAGGCCTTGCCTACCACCACCCGGCCGTGGTTGGAGACCTCTTCCTTCAGGGCGGACACGTTCGGGGTTCTGCCGCGCACCGCCAGGCTGATTTTGAAGTTCTCCCAATCTATGAATAATGCTACGTCTTCACTGAATGCCGGGCTGCCATTGGCCTGTTGAATAGCGATGATCGAACCTCTGCTCGCCCCTCGTTGGAGCGTTTGTGCCTTAAAGTGTATTCTGGCGCACCAATAGCGTCAAGTTGCTTCGAATACCTGCAAACTTGGTGGTGAATTTCATCCGACCGGAGAACAGCCGGGTTGGAATCCATCATTGATGGCGATAATTCCTTGTGGTATCGTGCCGCCGATTCATTGTGGCGGGTGAAAAGTGGACCCTATCTCGACTCGATTGAGACGCCGGACACCGATCGTGTCTCTCCGGACTGCGATCCTCGCCGCCGTCCTGGCCGCATGTGCCTCGCTGATCGTCGCCGCATCGCCATGGCTCGTAGCGGTCTCCGCCAACGGCGCTTCCACCATAATCATGGATCGCATTCAGGGGCCCTATCGCGTGATAGTTGGCATCATTCCGGCCAGGCCCGTAATCCCTCAAACCCATCTGGCGATCCAGGTTTTCGACGCATCCGACGACCGCCTGCTCAGGGACACCGACGTCGATCTGCGCGTCTATGCGACCGGGCCGTCGGGCTCGGCCACCTTTGGACCAGAGTTGGTCCTCAACGAACAAACATTGCGCTACTTTGAAATCGACGTCCCTTTCACCGCAATCGGTCCCTGGGATGTATCCCTGGCGGTCTCCTCTGACCTGGGCGACGAAGAGTTCAAGCTGAACCTGGACGTCGGGGAGCCTCCCGCCCGGATCCAATGGATTTGGATCACGGCGGTGTTGGTGGTGATATTCGCGGTTGGTGTATGGACCTGGTTGACGTTGCAGCGTCAGCGGGGCGACCGATGACCTTTCGGCGTCTCGTTTTATCCATCGGCGTTGCGTCTCTTGTTGCCGCGACCGCAATGGCGCTGATGCTGAGGCCGGCCCACGCTCACGGATTCGGAGAGCGCTACGACCTTCCGTTGCCGTTGTCGCTCTTCGTTATCGCAGGAGCGGCGGCGGTCGCGCTGTCTTTCCTGGTCGCCGCCGTTTTCCTGCGCGGCGATGCCATTCACCGTGCCTATCCGCGTTACAACCTGCTCCGGACGCCCGTCGTTGGCGCCATCCTTTCGTCGCCGGCGCTGACCGCCCCGTTGCAGTTTTTGTCGGTTCTGCTCACGATCTACGTGATCATCGGTGGATTGATCGGCACCGAGCGCGCCGCCTTGAATCCCGCTCCGGCGGCCCTCTACGTCGGGTTCTGGGTTGGCCTGAGCTTTTTCACCGCGTTGTTCGGCAACCTCTGGGCGCTGGTCAACCCGTGGAAAGTGGCGTGGGGATTCGCTGAGGCCGTCGCCGCCGCGTTTGCGCCACACCAGACCCTGAGCCGCCACCTGGAATATCCGCGACGCTGGGGTCAGTGGCCGGCCGTGATGGTTTTCGGCGGGTTTGCCGTGCTGGAGACCGTCATCGCCGGCGCCGCCGGCCCGCGCGCCCTCGGCTGGATTCTGGTGGCGTACACCGTCTACAACTTCGCCGGCATGTACCTCTTCGGCCGCGATTTGTGGCTGCGCAACGCCGAGGGGTTCACCGTCGTTTACGGGTTCATGTCCCGGTTCTCCATCACCGAGGCGCGTAGCCCTGTCGCCGGTTGCCGGGATTGCTCCACCGACGGGCGCTGCTCCGCCGGCAACGGTGATTGCGTCGACTGCTATGAATGTTACAGCCTTGCCGATCCGCAGGAACGCCAGTTCAACCTACGGCCCTTCTGCGTGGGCTTGAACCGGCTCGGCGATGTGTCGGCCGCGCCCGTTGCCCTCGTGATCCTGCTGCTGGCCACCGTGTCGTTCGACGGCTTGTCGGCCACCCCCGAATGGGTCGTTTTCAGCACCCAGTTCCTGCTTCAGTTCCCCAAATACGGGGGATACCTCGCCAATCTCGTCGGCGTGGTCGGGTTGCCCATCGTTTTCGGTATCCTGTACGTCGCCACCTGCCGCGCGATGATGGCGTTGGCCGGCTCCGCTGCCTCCGCACCTCCCGACATTCCCGCGCTGGCCCGGGCCTTTGTGTTTTCCCTGCTGCCCATCGCCCTGGCGTATCATTACGCCCATTTTCTCGGATTCCTGGTGATCAACGGTCAGCGCTTTCTGGTGCTGGTGTCGGATCCCTTCGGTTGGGGTTGGGACCTTTTCGGGACCGCGGACGCCACCATCAACATCGGCGTCCTGTCTCCAGTGTTCATCTGGTACTTTTCCATCTCCGCCATCGTCGTGGGCCACATCGCCGGCGTTTACCTGGCCCATGTCCAAGCGGTCCGGCTCTACTCCCACCGCCGCGCCGCCCTCATGAGCCAGGCGCCCATGCTGGTGCTGATGGTGTGCTACACTTGCGCCAGTTTGTGGATAATTTCACGGCCCATCGCCGAATAGCAAAAACTACCGCAGCGGAGGATCAGACTGTGCCCGAACGCAGCCCCAGATTGGAAGGAAAGGTAGCCATCGTAACCGGCGCCGGCACCAGCGGACCCGGCGTGGGCAACGGACGGGCCGCAGCAACGCTGTTCGCGCGGGAGGGTGCGAAGGTCCTCCTCTCAGACCTCAACGAGGATCGGGCGAAGGAGACCCTGGAACTCATCGAATCCGAGGGCGGCATCGCCTCGACCATTCAGGGCGACGTCACCAACGCCGACGACTGTGAGCGCATGGTTGCCGCCTGTATCGAGCGGTACGGTCGGCTGGACATCCTGGACAACAACGTGGGCATATCGCACCGCGGCACCGTGGTCGAAATCGCCGAGGACGCCTGGGACCGCGTGATGGCCATCAACGTCAAGAGCATCGTGTTGGCCAGCAAATTCGCCATCCCCAGGATGATCGAGTCCGGTGGAGGCTCCATCATCAACATCTCCTCCATCGCCGGCCTCCGCGCTCACAGCAGTACGCCCTACACGGCGTCCAAGGCGGCCGTCATCGGGTTGACCATATCCATGGCCGCTGACCACGGGCCCGATGGCATCCGCACCAACTGCATCGCCCCCGGCCTGGTGTACACCCCCATGGTTGCGCCCCGCATGGACGACGACCTGCGTCAGATCCGGAACAACGCTGCGCCCCTGCGCACCGAGGGCACTGCCTGGGACATCGGGAACGCCGCCCTGTTCCTGGCCAGCGACGAAGCCCGGTGGATCAACGGCGTTATCCTGCCCGTGGACGCCGGCCTGGTGGCCACATCGCCGGTGACCTACCAGACCCTGGCCCAGCAGGTGCGCCTGTAGCACAGCCGTCGCCGGGTGTTTCTGAGGGATTGCCCGAGCCGTTCAGCCCTCGATCGACACCAACGTGAGGTCAAAGGTGAGGTCTTTTCCGGCCAGTGGGTGATTGGCGTCCAGGGTGACCGACTCGTCGCTCACCGCCTGGATGGTAAAGGTAACCGTCTGCCCGCTGCTCTGTTGCCCCTGCACCGATGTGCCCACTTCCAGGGGCATGTTCGGCGGGAACTCGGCCCGCGGCACCTGTATCACGCCATCGCTCCGGTGATCGCCATAAGCGTCGGCGGACGGGATGTGCACGGTCTTGGTGTCGCCCTCTGACATGCCGATCACCCCGTTCTCGAAACCGGGTATCACCTGTCCGTTTCCTATGGTGAAGGACAGCGGCGTCCCACCCTCCGAGGAGTCAAAAACCTCGCCATCGTCCAGACGCCCCGTGTAGTGAACGCGAACCCGGTTGCCAATCTGTGCTGTAGTCAATTTCAAGCCTTTGCCGTAATGGATGCGCCACTATAACACGACACGCAACTCGACCCGATTTATGGTAAGGTACGAGCAATGCCGGGCCGCGGACGCCGCCAGGATCGGGTCCGCCGGAGGAACCATGCAATTCGGACTTTTCATGATGCCGTCCCATCCACCGGAACGGGACATCTACGATGCCCACCAATGGGACCTGCAGTTCCTCAAGCTGTGCGACGAACTGGGCTTCGACGAAGCCTGGATCGGCGAGCATTTCACCTCCCCCTGGGAGCCGATTCCCGCGCCCGACCTGCTGATCGCCCAGGCGCTGATGCAGACCAAGCAGATCAAGCTCGGTTCCGGCGCGCACCTCTTGCCGTTCCACCACCCCGCCGAGCTGGCGCACCGGGTGGCTTACCTGGACCATATCTCCCAGGGCCGGTTCCTGTTCGGAGTGGGCGCCAGCGGCCTGCCCAGCGATTGGGCGCTGTTCGACATCGACGGCAACAACGGCGAGCACCGGGACATGACCCGCGAGTCACTGGACATAATCCTCAAAATCTGGGCCAACGACGGGCCGTTCGAATACAAGGGCAAATACTGGAACGTGAGCATCCCTGAGCCCATGTACGGCACGCTGGAATTCTTCCTCCGGCCGTACCAGCAGCCTCACCCGCCCATCGGCGTCGCCTCCGTGAGCTACAAGTCGCCCACCCTGATGATCGCCGGAGAGCGGGGATTCATCCCCATGAGCCTGGCGTTGAATGCCGACTACTGCCGCAGCCACTGGGAGGCCATCGAAGAGGGCGCCGCCCGCACGGGTCGCACGCCGTCGCGTGCCGACTGGCGGTTGGTCAGGGATGTTTACGTCGCCGACACCGACGAGGAGGCACGGGACCTCGCCCTAAATGGAATGTTGGGCCGGGTGTGGCACGACTACCTGCTGCCGTTGTTCCGTGAGTTCGACCTGATGAAGGTGTTCAAGCACGACGACGAGGTGCCCGATGACGCGGTGAACATCGAATATATGGCCGATCACCTCTGGCTCATCGGGTCACCGGATACCGTCGCCGGGAAGATCAGGAACTTGTATGGCGACGTTGGCGGATTTGGCGGGCTGCTGATGCTGGTGTACGACCAGTCGGAAAACAAGGCGGCCTGGGATCATTCAACCCGGCTCCTCGCCGAGAAGGTGATGCCGCAGGTGGCCGATTTGACCGGGGAGAAAGTGGCCTGAGGCCGCTTGATGTACACACTCAGGCATGACTTTGTGAACTGGACGCGACAAATTTACGGAATTTTCTAAAAATTGCCATAGGTTGCGTGCCAATCGCATGTCCAAGCCTCACCCGTTAATGTAAGATGTCGGAGTCAGAAGAGTATGGGTAGTGCCTCAATGTGTGCGGCTTCCGCCCTGTAGTATACGAAGAGCAGAGGGAATATGGCGACGCAGCGAATTAGAAAGACCAAATTAATGCGTAGTGTGGAAGAGAAGCATGGTCAACCGTTGGAAAGTTTGGTTCCCCACCTGGTTAACGATGTTGGGATGAGCCGAGCCGCCTCGCAGTTGGGAGTCAGCCCGGCAACGTTGGGTTACTGGATGCTCAAGATGGGCATTCAATACCGCCGCGTCGCCCTCGCCGACGGAGAAACCATCGAGGTTCGCCGTCCCGGATGATCACCGACGCGAACTGCGCATGGTTAGAGTGAGGGCGGCCACGGGCCGCCTTTCTCTACCTCAACCGCCTCATCCATCCCCGGCCACGGCGGCATCGTCACGCAGATAAAGCGCAGAGCAACATCCTGCCCGGCCCGAAACTGGAACGCCCAACCCGCGGGTATCACCAGGGCATCTCCGACCGACACAGCCACGGGCGGGACCTCTTCAGCCGAGACGCCCGGCGGGCATCGCCACACCTCGCCTTCGCCCTCTGCCACGTACCACGCTTCTTCCACCGTACGATGGCGCACCGGTCGGCTGACCGCCCCGGCCGCAACGCTCACCTCCACCACGCTGCACCGGGTCGCCCGGTGCTCTTCCGTCAGCAGCAGCCTGACTTCCGACCCGTCGGGTGCGATGATAACGCCGTCGGAACTGCGTCCCAACGGCGGTACGATTTCTGGATTCTGAGGATCTGGCATCACTCGGAACGCGGCTTTCGACCCTTCCTCGCCAGGAAGTCGGAGAATCCCTCTTCCACCGACAGGCCCTTGAACCGGTCGCCGCGCCCCTCGACCTCGTTGCGGAACTGCTCTTCGATGGGCAGCCCGGAATGCTCCAGCAGCATCTGCTTGATGTTGGCCAATCCCTGCACCCGGTTGCGCGCGATCCCGGCGGCGATGTCCAGCGTGCGGTCCATCAACTCCTCTGACGGCACCAGGTGGTTGATCAGGCCGATGTGGTAGGCCTCGTCCGCGAACA
>JAJDXU010000179.1 GCA_022823105.1 Dehalococcoidia bacterium | reverse complement strand
GAGCACGCTGTGTTATCATCGTAACAACAGGGTTTGCGTGCGCGCAAACCAACCACGATGAGCGATTGGCGGAAGGGGAGGTAGCGTTATGCCAGTAATCACCATCAACGGCCCCATCGGCGCCGGCTCGATCGCCGTCGGCCAGCGCGTCGCCCACGACTTGCACCTCAACTACGTGGACCGCATGGTGTTCGCCGAGGCTGCCAGGATCATTGGCTCTCCGGTGTCCATTCTGATGGCCAAGGAACAGCGGGTCGAGAGGTTCGGCGACCGTGTCACCGCGCTGTTGGGCAGAGTGCTGGAGCGCGCCGCAGTCTCCGGCGACTACGATCTGGGAGTTGGCATCGAAACGCTCCCGGAGACCTACCACGAACTGGCCGGCGAGTCTTCATCACGGGTGCAGCGCGTCAATGATCAGCTTTTCATCGATACCACCCGCGAAGTCGTGCGCAACCTGGCCCAGGCCGGCCACGTGGTCATCATTGGTCGCGGAGCAAACGTGATCCTCGGAGATACACCGGGAGTGCTCCACGTGGGAATGCTGGCGCCCATGTCCAGGCGCGTATCGACCATCATGGAGCGCGAACACCTGGGCGAGGCTGAAGCTCGTGAATATCTCGAAGGTCTGGAGGAAGCGCGTGTCAAGTTTTTCCAAAAGTTCTTCAAGGTCTCGCCCGATGACCCAACCCTCTATCACATGATGCTCGACATGGGCCACATGAGCGACGAAACGGCGGCCAAAATCATCGAGCACGCCACAGGCGACCTGGAGCACTGAATCTTGGAGTCAGCGCTCCCCTGTCGCGACACGCCCAAAACACAACGCCCTTCGACCGGCGTTCATTGCAAGGAGGTCAATTCAACATGTTCATCCGTATGGTCTGGGGAAAGCTCAGGGCGGGATCCTGGGAAGAGTTTGAGCGGCATTATCACGAGCGCGTGACCGCCGGAACCAAGCCCAAGGGACTGCGCGAAAGGCAGTTGATCCGCAGCACTGAGGACCCGGACGAGGGCGTCAGCGTTAGCGTGTGGGATACTCTCGGCGACCTCCGCGCTTACGAAACCAGTGAATTTCGCGCCAACATCGCCCGGGAGGTCGAGCACCTCTATCGCGGCGAGTATTGGGTGAAGCACTTCGAGGTCTCGTCGACCGATTAAGATCTCGAGTTTCGGCGCCAAAAAGCCCCGCCGGGCGCTCCGGCGGGGCTTTTATTTCTTACGGTCGTTGTCTGCGTATTACCGGCTGGCGCTGGCTCCCGAGAGCCTCGCGATCCCTGCCCTCGAGCAGTCCTCGTCCTCCTGGGCGGTTCCGCCGCTGCCGCCGACGGCGCCAATCAGTTCACCGTTCATGTAGATCGGCAGCGCGCCTTGACCCGGTACGAATTCACCCCGCTCGACCTCCATCACGGCCCGCATTATCGGTGTGGTGGATCGTTCGGTCAGGTCCCCGCTGGGCTCGCCGAAGCACGCCGACGCTCGAGCCTTGCCGCGCGATACATAAGGGGTGCGCCACGCCGAACCGTCCATCTTGCACATCGTGATCAGGTCACCGCGCGCGTCAACGACCGAAAAGCTGAAAGCCTTGCCCAATTCCAGCGCGGCTGTCTTGGCGCCCGCCAGCACCGCTTCCGCCTGGTCAAGTGTGATGTTTGGCATATCGATGATCTCCTTGGGTAATTTACGAAGTCTGGTCCGTTGGTTGGTGTCGCCGGTTGAGGGTCTCAAACCGGCTACGCTATTATAGCAGGGCTATCAGCGCCAACTTCTCCCCGCCAATGCCCTGTCTCCCTGCCCACTGCCCGCCGCCATGACCAGCTTCTTCCAGTCGTTCAGCAAAGGCTGCGGGTGTGTACTCGGAATAGTCGCAGGCTTGATAATCGCCTCGATCATCCTCACCCTGTTGTTCGGCGATTTCAACGTCGGTTTCTGAACAACGGCCATCTAGGAGCAACCTCATGCAGTTCGGGTTTTACCTTCCAAATCACGGCCCCAACGCACAGCCGGGCCCCATAGCCCAGATCGCCCAGACCGGAGATCGGCTGGGGTTCTACTGCATGGTGGCCGGCGACCACGTCCTCGTACCCAACCGCATTGATTCACCGTATCCCTACACGGTGGGCGGTGAGTTCCCGACGGGTGAGAGCGGAGAATACTTCGAGCAACTCACCCTGCTCACCTACCTCGCCGGCGTTACCGAAAACATACGCCTCGTTCCCAGCGTGATGATCGTGCCCTATCGCCCGCCCATCCTGGCCGCCAAGATCCTGGCCACGCTCGACGTCCTGTCCCAGGGGCGGCTGATATTGGGCGTGGGCGTCGGCTGGATGGAGGAGGAGTTTGAGGCGCTGGGCACGCCGCCCTTCGCCGAACGCGGCGCGGTCACCGATGAGTATCTCCGGGCCTACAAGGAGCTTTGGACCAGTTCTGAGCCCGAATTCGATGGCCAGTACGTCCAGTTTTCGGGCATCCAGTTCCTCCCCAAACCCGTGCAGAAACCTCACCCGCCTATCTGGGTGGGCGGGCAGAGCCGCCCCGCCATCCGCCGCGCGGCGACCATCGGCGACGGCTGGCACCCGGTGGGAACGATTCCCGCGGCCACGCTGGAGCCCGAAGAACTGGCCGGCGACCTGGTCACCCTGAATCGTTTCGCTGAACAGGCCGGCCGTGATCCTTCTGAGATCCAGATCTCTATGAAGGCGCCTCTCTACGATCCGGCCACCATGCAGTCGGGCCCGCGCCGCCGTTTCTCCGGGTCGCCCGACGCCATCCTGGAGGATGTGCAGACCTACACCGACATCGGAGTGTCGCACATAATATTCGACATCCGGGGCAGCGAACTCAACCAGTCGTTGGAGCGGCTCGACTGGTTTGCCAGCGACATCATGAGCCAGGTGGATTGAAACCGCTCTGATCGCAGAAGGCGCAACCTAAGAAAAGGGGCGGGTAAATTCCCGCCCCTTCTCGATTGACCTTGCCTTCCGATTAACCGGGAACTTCGTCGTAGTGGTCGAAGTTGCCTATCACGTTGGCCTCGTAGAGAGCCTGGACCTCGTTCTCGGAGTAACCCAGGAGACCGGTCAGCACGTCCTCGTTATGCTCGCCGACTCGCGGCGTTGTCCCGACGACGGCCGGCGTGCGGCTGAAGTGCCAAAAATCACCGGACACGGCGATGGAGCCGGCCAGGAAGTCGTCCACCTCTACCATGGCGCGACGCTCCCACGGGTGCGGGTCGGCGGCGGCCTGGGCGATGGTGTTGACTGGAGCGGCCACCACGTCGTGGTGGGTGAAGTGGGCGATGGCTTCCCTCATGGTCATGTCGGCCATCAACTCGCGCATCGCCTGGTTTACCGCCTCGCCGTTGCGTCCTCGCTCATGACGCGTCGTAAACCGGGGATCTTCCAGCCACTCAGGCTTGCCCAGGGCGTTGCAGACCCGGTGCCAGTGGTGCTGGTCGCCGGCCGAAATCAGAACCCAACCGTCCTTGCACGGATAGGTGCCCGACGGAGGCGCGGACGATTCACCGCGCCGCGGTTCGATGCCAGCGCCATGGTAGGCAGTGATCGGAATCTCGGTGTAGCTGTAACCGGTGTCGGCCAGGCACGCGTCGATGCACTGTCCCTGTCCGGAAGATTCGCGCTCGTGCAGGGCGGCCAAGGTACCGATGGCTGCATGGAGAGCGGTGGTGCGGTCAATGATGGGCACGCCGGCGCGGATTGGAGGCATTCCCTCTTCGCCGGTTACCATGGCGATGCCGGACATCGTCTGGCCGATGGGGTCATAGCCGATCTGGTCGCGGTAGGGGTCAAACTGTCCGTACGCCGACACGTTCACCATGATGATCCGGGGGTTCAGCTCATACAGCACGTCG
>JAJDXU010000403.1 GCA_022823105.1 Dehalococcoidia bacterium | reverse complement strand
AACGAGGGGCCTCTTGCGATCGTTTCGACCTGTTCTATTTCACCGATGATTTCAGGATTGACCATTTCCAACCCTAAGATGGTAACCAAAGAGTCAAAATTTTCGGGCCGGAATCCGCCTATGGGATCTCCAGCCCGGTTGGTGGCATCGACGCATCTGATTTACGGTCAAGCCAGTCGACTAAATGCCCGGTTTGGGGGTTTGGCCGTCACCTCGGCAGGGACAAAATATGACGCAGGGTACAGGTAATCCTCGCCCGATTCGTCTATGACGCGTATCATCTTGTGCTCCGCAGCAGCAGCATCCGGCAACTTTTCGTAAATGGCGTTCAATACCAATGAGAATGTGTAACCTTCGGTCTTGATGCACTCAACACGTTCTGTTTTCATCGCTCGTCTCCGTCGAGGTGCCTGGGAGCCCGTGGCTACCCAGGCCGTTGACAAATGGACAATTGCCTGTTTGCCACCCCCCGCGCCTATTCCACCTTACTATGCAATTATTAAGACTGCACGTCAAAACATTGCGTAGAACGCTTCCCGCGATTTTGTACCGCTACCAATAAAAACGAGAGCACAGGGCAACTGACGAGTTCTACAACAACCCCGCCCACCCGAAAACCCATCCCAGCGCTCCGGCGCCGATAATCACCAGCGGCGCCGGCGCCCGGAAAAACATCACCGACCCGAAGGACAGCAGGGCAATCACGGCGCCCGCGGCGCTGGGGTCGGCCCGCTCCCACAGCAGGAACACCACGCCCACCACCAGGCCAATTGCGGTGGCATTTACTCCCGTCAGCGCTATGCGTACCCAGGGATAGCGCCGCACCTGTTCCCAGAAGGGCAGCACCCCGAAGATTATCAACACTCCCGGCAGGAACAGGCCCACAAAGGCCAGCAGCAGGCCGTGAACGCCGCCGGCCACTGCCCCCAAATACGCGCTGAAGCTGAACAGCGGGCCGGGCAGCGCCAGCATCAACGCCAACCCATCCAGGAACTCCTGCTGCGTTACCCAGCCGGGCTCCACCACCTCCGCGCTGAGCATGGGGAGCACCACCTGCCCGCCGCCAAATATCAGCGACCCGGTGCGGTAGAAGGACTCCAGGATTTGCAGCCACGACCAGTCCAGCGTCAGCCGCGTCAGGATCAGTGCGCCCAGCAGGCCAAAGAACAGCAACAGCAGCAGCGCGCCGGCCACCCGCGAGATTCCCAGGTTGTCCAGGGGGATGCTGCCCTCCCGGTCAATCGCATCGTGCCGTCGCGATCGCAGGGCCACCGCCGTTACCATCCCTCCCAGGGCCAGGACCGCCGGAAAGGCCCAGGGTTGGCGGACCAGGACGGTTACCACCGCCCCCAGAAGCATCAGGCCCATGGTCAGCCGCGTATTGACCACTGCCACCCCCAGCCTCCACGCCGCCACCGCTACCAGGGCAACCGTGGCCGGTTGCACCCCGTCCAGCCACAGCGGACGTTCTCCCTCGTCTAGGAAAGTCGCGACTCCCAGGCCGGCCAGGGCCATGATCGTCGCCGCCGGATACAGGAAGAGCAGAAACGCCAGCAGCCCGCCCAGCGGCCCGGCCCGCGCCGTGCCCACGGCCACCACCATCTGAGTCGAGGTTGGGCCGGGCAGTCCCTGGCCCAGGCCCAGCAATTCCACAAAGCGCTGCTCGTCCAGCCAGCGCCGGCGCGCCACGAAACGCTCCTGCAGTAGCGCGATATGCGCCTGCGGCCCGCCAAATGCTATCCAACCCAGGGGCAGAAAGGCCCAGGCCACCTCGGCCAGCCTGCGCGCCAGCGACGGACTGCGCTCAAGGTCAGGGCTGGCGCTTCGTTCTTCCATCATAATCCTTGGAACAGCGCGCTCACCGCCCGCCACAGCATCATGCAACCGGATGCCGTCAGCAACGTTCCCATCACCAGCAGCAACAGGTTGACGCTGATCCGGCCCGTGAGTTTCGCGCCGAAATAGCTGCCCACCACGGCCGGCGCCAACAATATCGCCAAAAGCGGCAAATCCGGGCGGGTGTGCAGCACGTGCCCCAACCATCCGAGAGCCCCCATCGCCATCCCGATGAACAGGTTGCTGCCGGCAGCGATCCTTGGATCCACCCGCAGCATGCGGATGATCAGGGGCAGGCGGACGCTGCCCAGCACCAGGCCAATTGCCCCCGCCAATAACCCGACTCCAAAGCTCGCGCCCGCGCCGCCGATGGTCCGCGCGACGGTGAATTGGCCGACCGAACCGTCCAGCTGGTCATCGGTGGGCTGGTCGGCACGGGCGTCGCGACGCCGGCGGTGGGCAAGCAACGCCAACTCTATGCCCTGCCAGAGAATGAGGACACCGGCCACGCCAATGAGCAGGTTGACCGGGGCCTGGTTGCTGAAATAGCCGCCCAGAAAGCCGGCGATGAATGCCGGCACGCCGATGATGGCCACCAACCGAAGCTTTACCCGTCCGTCCCGAAAGTGCCGATAACTGCCGCTGACGCCCACCACGCTGCTCACGAAAATGTTCGCGCTGGCCGCCACCGGCAGCGGCACGCCCAGCATCAACATCGCCGGCAGCCGCATCGTCCCCAGCGACAACCCTATCAACCCGCCCAGCAGGCCGATGAAAAGCGACGACCCGAGCAGCAGCGCAGCCAGCCAAACCGCCAAGTTCGAGGGCAGCCCCAAGTCAGAGAGAAGCATGGCCTACCTCCCCTCACTGACCCGGATCCGTGTGGGCTCGCCGTCCGTCAGGGCTGGCCCACCGCCTCGGCGACTCCCACCTCTTCCATCAACTCGGTAATCTGACGCCAGGTCTCGTCCTCGATGAAGATCCCGTTCTCCCGGCGCTGCAGCTCGGTCCGATATTCGATCTCACCCGGATAGAGGACTTCGCTGAATCCGTGGGCCGGCGGCGACGTTTTCACGAACTCCGCGAACTCCGTCATCTCCTGCTTGAAGTCCTCCAGCGGCCGGAACTTGGAAACGTCAAACACCGCCAGGAAGCAGCCGTCGTTGTGCCGCGCCTGTGGGTCGATCCCGAACCCCAGTCCCGTCAGCAGCCCCGAGAACATCTCCACCATGAACGACAGGCCGAACCCCTTGTGCCCCTGGTCCGCGCCCACGGGCAGAATCGCGCCGCCGGCCGCGTAGTCATTGGGGTCGTTGGTCGGGTTCCCGTCCTTGTCCACGATCCAGCCCGTCGGCACCTGCTCCCCGCGGTTCCGAGCCAGCCCGATCTTGCCCGCCGCAACTGCCGATGTAGCCATGTCCAGCAGCACCTGTCCCGGCAGGTTGCTCGGCACCCCGATGCAGATCGGGTTGGTACCCAGCCGCCGCGCGCGCCCGCCGAACGGCGCAACCGCCTTGGGACCCGCGCCGGAGTCGGCGGTGAGAATGGCGATCATCCCTTCCTGCGCGCAGATCGTCGGATAATCCCCCAGCCGGCCAATATGACTCTGCCGGCGTATCGTGAAAGCCGCGACGCCGCTCTGCTTGGCCTTGTCGATGGCCAGGCGCGTCGCCTTCTCCGTCACCACGAAGCCAAATCCCCAGTGTCCGTCCACCACGGCGGTCGTCGGGGTCTCGCTCAGCACTTCGAAAGGCGCGCCGGGCACGATGTGCCCTCGGTCAATCCGCTCGCAGTACTCGGGAATGTGGATGCAGCCGTGCGAGTCGTGCCCCACCAGGTTTGCCTTCACCTGGTGCGCGGCCACGATCTCGGCCTCCTCGGGAGGCGTACCCTTGGCTTGATAAATTGCGGACGCTGCCTTGTGCAAATATTCGGGCGTGAAGACTGGCATTGCGGGCATCCGTGTCTAGGTAAGATCGTAGCAGTTAATGCCGCAGATTGTAGCAGGAATCTGCGCCGGGTTTCCGTCCCTACAATTCCTTCTCAAAGTAATGGCGTTTGGCCTCGCCTGCATAACCCTCAGACAACCCAAATTGGCGGTAACCCAGGCGCACATAGAACTCCGGAGCCTGAAAGGACATGGTATTCACCACCGCCGACCGGCAATCCAATTCCCGCCCGCGCTCCTCAGCCCCGGCCATCATGCGGCCTCCCAACCCCATCGACCGGTAATCCTCGTGCACCCACAACGTCCTGATATGCAGCTTGCCCCAGTAAACAATGGCCTCAATGCCCGCGACCACAACACCCGCATCAACGTAAACACCCGTGACCGGAACCACGGACCGAGTAACGCCGACCTCAACGTTGTGCGCGTCCAACCCGCGCCCAATCTCCGCCGCCTGCTCCTCGCTGGGCTCCGTCAGGAATTCCATGTTTGCTGTCCATGTCGCCGGCGCCGTGGCCTGGTACGGGCGCGACAGGCGGGCATATCGTGCCGAGCGCCTCAAGCGCTACGGCTCTGGGAAGCGCAGCGACTCGGAAATCGCGTACCATTCCCTCATCGCTTGGTCACTGCGGTTGCAGACCGTTCCGACTAGGACGAAAACGTACCGCCCACTCTTTCCGGCGTTGGGGTAGGGGGTTTTGAGAAGGCGGCCACTGGCGGCGCAATCCTTCAGGATCGTAACGGAGCCGGGGACAAACTCGACACGCAGGGCGTGTTCGTGGACGCTGGGCGCCTGGTAGGCCATCGTCACGTGACTGGCGTCCACACCGCCACCGTACAAGCCTGCTTCCCCGCGTTCTTCAACGTAGTTTGCAAAAAACTCCAGATCATCCTTGGGACTGCCGAATTGGGCCTGTCCGGTGTCCATCGTTACCACGCCGGTTTTGTCCTTGCGCAGGAATCGGACATGCTCACAGTCCAATTTGTCAATCGACCAATCGTTGGGGAATTGCAGGACGAAGTCGATCTCGTCAGGGCAGGCCGCCGACGCTGGTATGCGCTCCCGGTGGTCATACCACCAAACCGCCTCTGCGGGATTATCACGATCGTTACCGGCGGTTGATCCAACCACGCAGCCCAGAGAGAACAGCCCAACGAACATCATTATCAATGCCATCAACGAATTAAGTCGCATGCTTCTCCTCGCCAACGTCGCAACGGTTAGTTATAGTTTTTTGATTTCCCGCCCACCGATCTCCCAATCCACGTGCTTGTGTTGCCAGGTGCACCTGCCAATCAATACAACCGTAACTGTTGCGTCCCTGATGAAATTGTCCCGTATCCTTTGTCGAATTGTTTCGGTAGCGATGTTGTCGTCATTGATGTCGCCGTCATGAACCGATTCATCAACGAAATTGTCGCCGAGGGCTTTGACGAAATAATCTTTGAACGCCTGATCATCGTGATGATGACTGATGAACGCCCGATGCCTGGGTGCTTGATAAATTCTTCAATGTCCTTCAACTGACTCCAAATCAGTCAAATCCTCTACCCCCGCTATGCTGGCCAGCAGGCGGTTGTAGTTGCGCAGGTCTGCTTGTAGCTCCACAAGTCCCTGGCGAAATTCTTGACACTTTGCAGGATCGTCAAAAGCCCCGGCCAGGCTTTCCCGGTGCCATTTGGCCGTGAAGGGCCGTACCACCTGATTCAGCACCGGGATGGCAACCTTGCTGAACTGAATGGCGTTGCGTCCCCGTCGGTGCAGAATTTCTCTCGTGGTTGCGAACAGGGAGTAAACGCTGTCCAGAGCAGTTTGCTCGTCGCCCACGCCCGACGGGAATGGTTGGGTAACGATGCGCGTAAGCATCTCAACATACAGTTCCCACGCCGCATCCTGATCGTCCTGATTGAACTCTATCTCAACACCCACGCCGGCAACGTTCAAACGGACTTTAGTCAAATTGAACTGGTTGAACAAGCTCGGGAGATTCATATCGGGACCTCCGCCAGTAACATCCTGCCGATTTCGATTATAGCCCATTTGCCGGCCTGCCCCTTGCGAACCGCCCCATGCTCGATATGTGCCGGGGCCTGCAAAACCCCCAATCCTTCAACTCTCCCGATCCCGCAAATCTCGATCCTGCCACTCCACTGACACTCCCCCCTTGCCCCTACCCGCCGCCTGTCCCTACCATTTATCTATCCAACTGCCCAACCCCCGCTCATGGTGCGGTACGTCCGCCTCTGGCGGGAGCCTGTCCCGCTCATGGTGAGCATGTCGAACCACTAGCCCGTCCAGTACCCACCTCCAAACGCCGCTCTCCCAAATCCCTCCACCGACCCGACAAAACCGTACATATCGCCCCCAAAATCGCCCTCAACACCCCCATTCGCCCCCACATCCCACCCCAACGCCCTGCTCAAATAAACGGAAATGAACGGAAACGAGCGGGATTTACAAAAAATCACCATCATCCCAGTCCAAATCCCCAATCCTGCCGCAGGTCCGCCTCTGGCGGTTGCATCCATGCAAATACCCTCCCGTCAGAGGTGACCCCATGACCCTCTCCAAAATCCGACGCCAGGGCGAGGTCCCCGAGTACGAGGCCATCGCATTCAACCTGCTGCCCTGGGCCCGGCACGACCGCTACCGCGACTTTTTCCGCTGGGACCTTCCCGCCCCCGAGCTCAAGCCACGACCAACCCTGACGCCATGCCGGTTTGGACAGGTAATCTAATGGCCCTGTAAACTGCCTGCGTCATTCTTGCCAATGCGGAGGGAACCCTATGAAAGCCATCTTCATCAATGAAACCGGCGGTACCGATGTGCTCACCCACGGTGACCGCCCTGATCCTGAGATCGCCCCCGGCGAGGTCCTCATACGCGTCGGTGGCAGCGCCTTGAACCACCTCGACCTCAACCTACGCGCCGGCAACTGCAACCGTTTCCCACACATCCTCGGCTGCGACCTCGCCGGGGATATCGTCCAGGTCAGCCCCGACGCCGGCACCGACCTGAAAGTCGGCGATCGCGTCCTCGTGGACAACCGCGTCAAGTGCGGTGGACTCAACCTGTGCGACGAGTGCGCCGCCGGACACGACCAGTGGTGCACCCGCCAGCAGCGCATCGGCGTCGACCTCGACGGCGGCCACGCCGACTATGTCGTCGCACCTGCCATCAACGCCTACACCATCCCCGACGAAATGTCCTTCGCAGAGGCTGCCGCGCTCCCCATTGCCCTCCACACCTCCTGGCACTGCCTCATCACCCAGGCCAAATTGCAACCGTGGGACGATGTTCTCGTCCAGGCCGCCGGCTCCGGCGTGGGCAGTATGGGTATCCAGATCGCCAAGATGATGGGCTGCCGCGTTATCACCACCGCAGGCAGCGACTGGAAACTGGAAGAGGCGAAAAAGTGGGGCGCCGACGAGGTCATCAACTACCGCGAGGTCGACAGCCTCAGTGCCCGCGTCCGCGAGTTGACCGACGGTCAGGGCGTCGATGTCGTATTCGACTGCGTGGGCGCCGACGTCTGGCACGAGAACATGCTGTCCCTCAAGCACGAGGGACGCCTCGTCATCACCGGCGTGACCTCCGGCAGCCGGACGCCCATGGACCTCTCGGTCCTGCACGGCCGCCCGCTCCACCTCATGGGCAGCGGGGGCCGCAGCCGCCGCACCATGGCCGATGCCATGAAGATGGTCAACCAGGGCGCCCTGCGCGGCGTCGTCGGCCGCACCTTCCCACTCGAGGGCGTCGCCGAAGCCCATCAGGTCATGCACGACCGCGATTTCTACGGCAAGCTCGTAATCGAACACTGACCCGGTCGCTGCCGGTGTTACAATAACCGGCGCCTGAAAGGTCAAACGACAAACATCCACGGAGGCACTTCAACCATGAAAATCGCTCGCTACATCGCCCACGGCTCCGAGCATTACGGCGTCGTTGACGGCGACAACGTGACCGCCATCGACGGCAGCATTTTCGACGACGAAATCAAGCTCACCGACCACGTCCACGCCCTGTCCGACGTCAAGCTGCTCGCCCCGGTCATGCCCGGCAAAATCCTCGCCATGGGCCTGAACTACACCAGCCACGTCGGCGACCGCCCCGCTCCGGAATACCCCATGATCTTCCACAAGACCCCCACCAGCGTCATCGGCCCTGAGGATGCCATCATCCGGCCCAAAGAAGTCCAGCGCTTCGACGCAGAGGGTGAGATGGTCATCGTGATCAAGGACCGCTGCAAGAACGTCTCCAAGGCCGACGCCCTGAACCACATCCTTGGTTACACCTGCGGCAACGATGTCAGCGCCCGCGACTGGCAGCGCCGCGACCGCAACGAGAACAACTCCGACTGGTGGCGCGCCAAGTCCGCCGATACCTTCTCCCCCATGGGCCCCTGGATTGAGACCGACGCGGACCCCGCCGCTCAGCACCTCCGCACCCGAGTCAACGGCAACGAAGAGCAGAACGAGACCACCGATCACCTGCTCTTCGACGTCCCCACCATGATCGAATTCATCACCCGCTACGTCACCCTGGAACCGGGCGACTGCATCTTCACCGGCACCCCCGGCACCACCCAGGACATGGCCGACGGCGCGATCTGCGAGATCGACATCAGCGGCATCGGCGTCCTCCGCAACCCCGTCAAGCTCGAGTCGTAACCCTTTGTGGGTAACATGACACCGGTCGTAGGGGCGAATAATCATTCGCCCCGATTTATTTCACGCTCCCGGTCGCCAACCCCGTGGCGCGCGGCGTCCGCTCCGGTCCGCCCGCCCCAACCCCCAAAGGAAATGATCCGGGTCTATCCCCGCGTCAGTGACGATCTTCCCCATTATCCCGGGAGCAATATCCCTGCGGTCGTGTCGCGGGAGCGTGACGTACCTGCCAACATCATTCACAAGGATAATATGGCTTCCTTTTTGATGATCGAACCGCCACCCAAACCTTTGCAATAGGCTATAGGCATCCGCGAAACTCACCCCAGGTATGCGCGGAGGCATTAGACGACTGCTGTAACGGTCGCCTCGTCCACGCGAAAACCGTCTGCCAAGCACTCGGCTATCAAACGCGATTTGGCATCTTCCGTTACCGACGGCCTGGCGGCCACCTCCAGAAACCCTTCGATGGCCTCCGAGATCATCGCCAATGCATCGTCCCAGTCGTCTCCCTGAGAATTACAACCCGGCAGTGTTGGACACATGACCCCATATCCCGGCACGCCATCCTCTGATATGAGGATAACCTCAAACTCTTCGGTGTGGGCCACCGGTGTTCCCGGTTCCGCCGCTGATGGCGTCGCCATAACTGTTCTCTCAACTTCCGACTTGATTCTACGATACCGGAAAGCCGGTTCAACAACGCTCAGAACGGGTACCGCACTTCGCCCTCCGCCTGATCCGGCGGCCACACCACCACCTTCCGTCCGCCCTGACGCTGCACCAGCGTAACCGGACGTCCCACCTGCCGGCCCGTCTCGTCAATCCGAAAGCGCCCGTAGAAGGTGGTCACATCCAACGCGCCCGCGGCCTCCCGCAGTTCCGCGTCGCCCAGCGACCCGGCGTCTCTGACGCAGCG
Source organism: Dehalococcoidia bacterium (assembly GCA_022823105.1). GTDB lineage: Bacteria > Chloroflexota > Dehalococcoidia > Lucifugimonadales > UBA3495 > Bin87. Next base: position 2,343 of record JAJDXU010000403.1, on the reverse strand, counting down.
TTGCGCAATGAATCCGGCGGCAAAGGCCTGCGCCATCGGGTAGTCCACGGTCAGGTTGCTTGCCTGCGCCGTCGCGCCAAGAACCATCGACGCCACCTCGGAGCTCGGTCCCACGTCGGGCTGGGACACCACCGTAGACGGTTCCCATTGGCTGGGCCCGATGAACCCTTCGGCCAGTGGACCCAGTTGATCAGCGAACACCGCAATCGGAGACGCCACCACCACCGCCAACCCGATGTTGCTCCGGTTCGGCAGGCTCGCCAGCGCGTGCGCTTTGATCACGTCATGCCGGATGCGCCCCACGCCCACCACGAGGTCCGGCTCCAGCTCGGCCACGTGCCTTGCTATCTCCCTGAACTGCCTTTGGCTCGGCCGGTAGCGCAGTTCAAAATCGGTGGTGAATCCCATCTGGTGGGCCACAGACTCCACTCCACGCACCACGATTCGCGCGAACGCCCCCGTATCGATGCGCACGATCGCCAGCTTGCTGGCCTCGGGATTCGCATGCCGCGCCAGTTCCGGCGCGCCCACCAGGTACTCGTCGGCGGGCGTCAGAATGCCAACCACGTGACGATACCCGCGTGCATACAGCGCATCGCCGGCCCCGCCGTGATTCCACATCAGCTTGCCGTGCGCCTCCGAGATCTCGGCTGCAGCCGTCGTCAGCCCCGCGGAGTACGGCCCAAACAGCAGATCAACGCCGTCTTGAGTGATCAGGCGCTCGGTGTTCTGCTGCGCCGCGTCCGCCAGGCTCCCGTCGTCGTAGTGGATGACGTTTATCGGACGAGACTGGCCGCCTACGTCCAATCCTCCCTGCGCGTTGACCAACTCCGCCCAGGCCGTCAGCCCGGCCAGGGCCTGGTGCCCTTGCGTGGCGAATTGTCCCGTGATCGATGCCGAAATGCCGGCTTTAATCTCGCTTCCTGTTGTCATAACGAAATCGCATTGACGCCGCCCGCACAACGGTGAGCGACGTCATCCAACTAGGTTCGTGGTCGGAAAATGCCGAAGCTGCTCGTGTACCCGTGCAGGAACGTCGTCCCGCTCACCGGGCCTATCTCGCCGTTGCAGAAGAATCCTCCCAACGGCACCGCTGCGCCCACCTTGTCGTGGAATACCTCGGTGTCGTGGTTGGGCCGCCCGTAGAGGTACTTCCCCCTTCCCAGGCAGGAGAACAGCAGCGCCCCGTGCGCCGGATTCTCCCGGTTATCTATGGCGTACCGCTCCAGAACGGCGGACAGATCCTCTGCGGACGTGTCGGCGTCTCGCAGGTGGAACTGCACCAGCTGTCCTTCCTTGAGCATCTCTCCTATCGCCAGCACTCCGCTCCGTTGGTCCATGCCCATCACGTTGCGGATCAGGAAGTCCCCCTGCTGCGGTTGGTCGATCAGCGCGTCCATCACCACGCCCAGGAAAAGCGAGTGTTGCATCAGGTCCCGGTCACGCTGGCCCGACTGCTGGAACAGTCCGCGCAGCACGTTGATCGGCTGCTCCCCGTCCAACTCCACCAGGAAGTTGCGGTCGCTCTTGGTGATCCGCATCGGCTGCCCGATCGGCCTGCACCCCTGCGCCACCACCGTCTCCACCACGATGTTGCCCGACAGCGCAACGCCAACCGCGCCTGAGTCGTGGTAGTCCTTCCCCAGGAACAGTCCGTTCTGCCGCGCTCCCTGACCGGCGCTGGCCAGCCCGCCGATTTTCGCCGCCGCCGGAAACGCGTAGTCCATACCCAGCAGCAGGTTCTGCGCCGGGAACGACATCGGATCAACCAGCAGCACGAACTGCGGCTCGTCCCCTGGATTCACCCCCAGCGAGTCGTGCCATTCGTCGGGCCCGGCGTCCAGGCTCGGCAGCGTGTCGCCTTCCAGCCGAATCGGGTGGATATTCACGCCCGGCAGGCTCGCCGCGGTTAGCGATACGGCCGGCTCCTGCTCGACCTCGGAGCCCCCTCCGATGATACCGCCGCCGGAGCAGCCCAGCACCATCACCTGCTGGCCAAGCATTTCGCCCACCAGCTCCGGCAACAATGCGTAGTCTGAGGCGTATTCGGAAGACGCGAAAACCACGGCCAGATCTGCCGCGGTGTCGCCAAGGTTGGAGCGCACTGACGCTACGCATTCCGACAGCGCCGCGCGCAATGTGTTCTGTTGAGATATGGCGGAAGCCCACTGCATGATGCGCACCTCACGGGCTTGCGGGAATCACCGTTCCAAGTTGGCCGCAGTATAGCACAGCGGCCTCTCGCTAATGTGATTCTTCACCCATGCCGCTGCCGGGTTTCGCTGCTGAATCTGAGCCAGCGCCCCTGCTAGGACACCCCGACCACTAGGATACCCCGACCAC
>JAJDXU010000355.1 GCA_022823105.1 Dehalococcoidia bacterium | reverse complement strand
TCGATGCCGCGAACCTCGCGGCTATTCCTCGCGACGGCCTGACGCAATTCAGGCAAGCCGGGCGTTGGCCCATAGTGGGTGTACCCGTCCTCCAGGGCCTTCATACCGGCCTGGACGATGTGCTCCGGTGTCTCAAAGTCTGGTTCGCCGATCTCCAGGTGTATGATCTCGCGGCCCTGCGCCTCCAGTGCGCGGGCCCTGGCGAGAACCTCGAATGCGGATTCGGTCCCCAGGCGGCTCATGCGGGTGGCAATAGTCATGGTAATGAATTCCTCAATGGCGGGGAGAATAAAGGATTGGCCCTCGGTTGAAGGTTACCACTTTTTGACCTGACGGGCGGGATTCGGGCGTCAACACTGATGCTATGATAGATTGCGAATTCGACGATTTGGAGCCGATGTTTCATGCCAGCCGTTCACGACCTGCCGCCAGACGCCCTGCTGACCACCACCCGGGCCGTGAGAAAGAGGCTGGACTTTAACCGGCCGGTGTCGGACGAACTGATCCGAGAATGTTTGGTCGTTGCGCAACAGGCGCCCACGGCCAGCAACCGCCAGAACTGGCATTTCATGGTGGTTACAGACGAGTCCAAGCGCTCGGCGCTGGCGGATCTGTACCGGAAAGGGTGGCAACAATACACGCAGTCCCCGACCTCGGCAACAAACCTTCAATATGAAGATCCCGTCCGGGCTGCGGTCCAGGAGCGGGTCGGCGATTCAGCCCAATACCTGGCGGACAATATGCACCGCGCCCCCGTGCTGGTGATTCCATGCATCGCTGGTCGGACCGACAATACGTCCGCGCTGGCTCAGAGCGCCCAGTGGGGAACCATCATGCCGGCTGCGTGGAGCATGATGTTGGCAGCCCGGGCGCGGGGCATCGGCTCCGTGTTCACCTGCATCCACCTGATGCACGAGGAAGAAGCCGCGGAAATCCTGGGAATCCCCTACCGTCGCGTGATGCAGGCGGGCCTGATACCGATGGCCTACACCATCGGAGACCGCTTCCGTCCGGCGCATCGCGAGCCACTGGACGATATGGTGCACTGGAACGCCTGGTAGGCCGGGAGTGTCCTGGCGTACCCAACTCGCGCCGTCGGCTGCCGCGAATCATCAATTGCAAAAAGGAGTACTCCGAGTCCATGACGACCAACCGCAAGAAAATCGTACTCGCCTACAGCGGAGGCCTGGATACCTCCGTGGCTGTGCCGTGGCTTCGCGAAAATTACGGCGCCGACGTGATCACCTGTACCATCGACCTAGGGATGGTGGACCTAGAAACGATCCGCCAGCGCGCGTTTGCAGTGGGCGCGTCGGATGCTGTGACAGTGGACGGGAGGGAAACCCTGGTCGACGAATTCCTGTGGCCCGCTCTCCGAGCCGGGGCGATATACGAAGGACAATATCCTTTGGCCACTGCACTGGGCCGGCCGCTGATTGCGCGCTACCTGGCCGATGTGGCTCGCGAACACAACGCGGACGCAGTGGCGCACGGCTGCACGGGAAAGGGCAACGACCAGGTGCGTATCGAAGTTGGGGTGTCGGCGCTGGCTCCCGGCGTCGAGCTGATAGCGCCCATCCGCGAGTGGGGGATGAACCGGGAGGACGAAGTGGAATATGCGCGGGAGCGGAACCTGCCTATCGCCCCGTCAAACAACAAGTACAGCACCGACGAGAACCTGTGGGGCCGCAGCGCGGAGGCCGGCGAGTTGGAGGACCCTTGGGTGGAACCTCCTGAAGACGCTTACGAGTGGACTGTGAGTCCCAGCTCGGCGCCGGACGAACCTGCCTACGTGGAGATTCGGTTTGAGGAGGGAGTGCCCACGGCGGTGGATGGCGAGACGATGGCCGGTGTCGCCATGATCGGCCACCTGAACGAACTGGCCGGGGCGCACGGCATCGGGCGCATTGACCACGTGGAGAACCGGCTTGTGGGCATCAAGAGCCGGGAGGTTTATGAATCGCCGGCCGCCGTCCTACTGCACGCGGCGCACCGCGCCCTGGAAACCATGACGTTGTCCCGCGAGCAGAGCCGTCTAAAGGAGCGGATCGCCCAGGAATACGCGGAGTTGGTGTACAACGGATTGTGGTACACCGCCCATCGGCGGGACCTGGATGCATACGTGGACAGCACACAGCGGCATGTTTCCGGCGACATCCGGGTGCGCTTGCACAAGGGTTCCTGCGTAGTGGTGGGTCGGACGGCGGACCGGCCCCTGTACAACTATGGGCTGGCGACCTACGACCGAGCCGACGAGTTCGATCACACGGCGGCCAAGGGGTTCATCGACATCTACGGGCTGCCGGTGCGGACGCAGCAGCGTCAGCAGGAGGGGTAGATTTCACTGACGCAGTTACCTTGTAAGGATAATCGAGAAGGGTTCGATCCACCGGATCTAACCCTGTCGCTTTGAGGCCGACCGCGTTGCAATCAAACGTTAACTTGGGCGATGCGGACTTGGGAGTTAAACACTCAGTTAGCGTCGTGTCGAGAAACGCCTGAAGTCAGCATTGGTGGGTGAGCTTCTTCAACATCGGCAACCAAATTCGACAAGAATGCGGTCATACGTCCCATTTCAGACTTCTTGACGTCGAACGGTATGCCTGAAATAGTGACGATCACGTCTTGCCGCAGTGGGAATTGATACAAAATTTCGTCCGCCGATTTAACTGCGCCGGATACGCGATTGACCGGTTCACCATCGCTCGCTCCGGACTGATTTTTGGGTATTGTAGAGCCCATGCGCTTTCCGCTGCTGACGGCCCTTTGGACACCAGACGGTTTCCAACTGGATGGTTCTGCATTGAAACGTTCGAAGTCCGAGACTGCTTGTTTGACCCGTTTGCGATAGGTCTGCATAGTGTTCGGAGCGACGGAAGTGCTGTTCAAATTTTCGAAACGGCGACACACCTCGTCCAAGTCCAGAGCGATAACATCACGTTCCTCATTCTCGTCAAGGTTACCAAACACCTTACTGCAAGCTGTTTTGAGGGCTCGGGCTGTCCCTTGTTTCATCAATCCCTTGTCCGATACGTAGTCAAGAAAATCTAGCAGGTCTTGCTTGGTTGTGCCGGGCATGATCCAGCCTCCTATATTATGTGTCTGCATTGTAATATCGGGAAAATCGTATGTCAACCTCGGTCCCGGCATTGCCGTAATCATCGTGTTAGCTGCGATATACTGATCTGCCAATGTGCACAAACGGTGCATTCGAGTGCCGATTTGGTTACCGTCGGATCGTGGAGACGGGCTTTATATCACTTTGAGCCTGTCGGTAGATCCGATTGGAATCAACCTAAAATATGACAATCTGATTGTGTCGTACATGTGTTGGGTACAATCATGAAATCGCTGATTGACTCGGAACACGTTAGATGGTGATCGCACGGTCCCGATAGTCTCAACATGAGCGGACTGAAAGCAGCATGACCACGATCGCCATACGACCCGCATGGCCCAGGAAAAGAAAAAACGACGACGGCGACCCTGCTGGCGGAGTCCCGTCGTCGTTTGCGTTGAATTGACCGGTTCTATACGTTGTTGAGGGCGGTGTCGAGGCGGCCAACGCCCTCGTCGATCTCGTCCTCGGTGATGTTCAGCGCGGGCATGATACGCACCGCGTTGGGTCGGACGCCGTTGAGCAAGACGCCGGCGGCCTCAGCGGCATCCATGACTTGGGGCATGATGTCGCTGTCGAACTGGACGGCGGCCAACAAACCCTTGCAGCGGATCTCATCGACGAAACCATGCCTGGCTTTGAGTCAATTCAGCCGGTCGTTGAGGACGGCCTCCATGCGCTTGACGTTGCCCAATATGTCGTTGTCCAACAGGTAGCGTGTACCGGCTGCTGCGGCGGCGGTGGTCAGGGCATTGCCGCCAAAAGTGCTGCCGTGGTCGCCGTAGGTCAGAGCCATCGCATTCTCCTTGGAGAGGAATGCGCCGATGGGAACACCATAGCCCAGGCCTTTGGCCAGGATCATCACGTCAGGCTCCACGTCGTATTCCTGGTGGCCGAACAGGCTGCCCAAGCGACCCATGCCGGTTTGGACCTCGTCCAGGATCAGCAGGATGTCATTCTGGTCGCACCACGCGCGCAGTCGCTGGAAATAATCCTCGTCCGGGATGTTGACGCCGCCCTCACCCTGCACGGGTTCGACCATCACGGCCACGGTGTTGTCGGTGGTGGCGTTCATGACGGCTTCGACTTCATTGAAATCAACGTAGGTGAAACCCTCGGGGATGGGCTCGAATAGCTCGTGGTAGTGGGGCTGCCCGGTGGCGGCCACGGCGTTCATGGTGCGTCCATGGAACGAGTTGAACGCGGTGATGACCTCGTACGCGCCGTTCTTGTGGAGCTTACCATAGCGGCGGGCGAGTTTCAGGGCGCCCTCGACGGCTTCGGCGCCGCTGTTGCAGAAGAAAACCCGGTCCATGCACGAATTTTCGATCAGCATTTCGGCGATATCGAGCTGAGGCAGTGTGTAGAACTGATTGGAGGTCTGGATGAGCGTGGCCGCCTGTTGGGCGATGGCATCCACAACGACGGGCGGACAGTGGCCCAGGTTGTCCACGGCCCAGCCGGCTACGAAATCGATATATTCCTTGCCATCGGCATCCCAGACTCGGGAGCCTTCGCCGCGCACGATGACCACAGGCCGTCGACGCACGGTTTGCGCGTAGTATTTCTGCTCGATGGCGATGTATTCAGCATTGCTGGGCATGAGTAGTCTGCTCCCTTCTGGTTTTTTGCCGCCAGGCACTTTCACGAGTGCGCGGGCCGCCCGCCATTATACGCCTTTGCAGCATCGCTGGCAGTGACCACTGGCCATTGAGTCAACTCGTGCTGACGCACCGGTTGTCGCTCCCAGACGCCGGCCGAGGAGGCCGACCGCCTGTTGCGCGGGGACGGGGACGTGCGGATTCCACGCCCGCACGGCCGCCGACTCACACATCCCGGGCGTGGAGATGGTCAGGGCGACTCACCGGTTGGGGTTGCCCCCGAGTGGCGGGCAGGTCGTTTGTTTGCGATTGCGTTCCTTTCGTTCTGTCGGTTGCTGGTTTGGTTGTTTTCCAGGGTTCCTGGGGGTCCAGTTCCGCCGGAGGCGGTGATTCGTCGGCGCCACGGCCCGAGAGCATTTCTGCGATTTTGAGTCCTAGAATCCCACGTGCTGACCGCCTTGGTCGATGAGGAAAACTCCTCACTTGCCCTCACCTGC
>JAJDXU010000092.1 GCA_022823105.1 Dehalococcoidia bacterium | reverse complement strand
AGTGCGGCAACCGAAGACGTGCGTCTCCGGATGGGTGGGCATAAATCCCGCCCCCGGCCATGAAGGACCGCGCCAAGCCGGACGACGATGACAATGCAGGAGGAACATCAAAGCATGGCAACCTGCGACGCTCACCGGATGCAGGCGGCAACGGAAATGGCCGCCACCATGCGGACGCTCAGCGCCAGCCCACTCACTCGTGCCATGGGCGAGCACGCCGCCAACGTCCGCCTGAACGCGGGAAATGCAGTACTGTGCGCCTACGCCGCACACCGGCACCTGGCGGGTCAAGCAACGCCACCGGACGAGGAACTGCGCAACATCGCACGCGCCCACCTGCTGGGTGAAGAAGAGCAAATACCGGTGCTGGCAGCCCTCTCGGGCGAAGAGCCCGATGACTGCTGGGCCGTCGACGACAGCCGAGGCAGGCTCTGCTACCACTGCGACCTCGAAGGCAGCGACGACCGCAACTTCCCCTGCCTGTCGTGCCCTCTGGTGACGCGCCATCTACCCAACATCGCGGGGCCGCTTGACATGGCAAGAGCCGAAACGTCGCCACGGGACGTCTACCCGGATCCCATCGCCGCCCTGCGGGACGCCGGCGAAACGCTGGACGCCATCCAACGAGGAATCGAAGCGCTCGGGCGGTGTCCACCCGACCCGGAACTGCTGGCCGCCGCCATCGCCATGGCCAACGCCGCCTACTACACCCTGGCGGCCGTCGAATGGCACCCTCCTCACATCGGCAGGAGAAATGTGCAACGACTGGTGGCCCGCGAACTGGTAATCGCCGACGCCCTGTACGTCGCCATGGGCGGCGACTCAGCACGCGGCAGCATACAACCGAAAAGAACCAGTGAACTGTACTGCTCCCGGATACTGAGCGTGCCCAGCGGAGACGTGAAATTCCTATGCGGAGAGCCCGAAGGTGTCATGCCGCCGGAAGCCGAACCGGACGGAGAAACCGAAACGATGTGCGAGCACTGCCTGTTCCGTAGCCACGAACACCGCCCCAGGATCGACCAGTTGGCGGGACGAACTTAGCGGCACTTTCAGGATCAGAGCATGAGGCGGATAAATGGTCCCAGACTACGGAGAAGGAATTGCCTGGGTTTTGCTCGTCATGGTTTGCTCTTTGGTTGCCTTACCGACAGGGCTGGTGGCTGGGTTCGTAGCGGGTTGGCTGACACAGAGAGTTTCCATCGCTCTGGGAGCATGCGTAGGGTTTGCCTCGGGAATGCTGGGGATAGGCTTCAATGCGCTCGTGATTTGGATAACCATCCAAGCAGATGCCGGCTTTTGGTCAACGGGCGACGACTTGTTCCTTCTTATGGTATTCGGCCCCGGATTGATTGCAGTTGTTGCACCAATCGTTATGCTTCAGATTGTCCGTTTGTGGCGGAGCCGAGGCAACTGAAACGCGATCCGCATGCCGGAGCCGCTGATATAATCATCCAACAAAGTCACCTACATGAGCACGGCCATGCCCCCCGCTGAACGCGCCCGTTTCCTCCTAGAAAGCGGGCCGGAAAGCCCTGGTTGGGGAGAGCGATAGCGCCAGCTTTGGCGACCTGAGCCAGGCCAGCATCCAAGTTGGCAGCAGGTGGTGATCCACTCTGCGATTGCCGCCAATTTCAGCGGTGGTGACGATGCCGTTGGGGTTGTCGCCAGAATCACCGACCACACCGGTTTGGTGGGCCAGCAGGGTCAGATTCGCCACCGTGGCGGCCAGATACAACTGGAACTTGGTCTTGACCCGTCCGAAGTAGCGCGCCTGCCGGATGCCCAACTGTTCCAGTCGAGCCAGTCGATGCTCCGCCACCACTCGTAGTTGCCGGTACTGGTCGTAGTCAGCGCTCTGCTGCAACGCCCGGGCCTATTGCAGCAAGCCTTCCTGCGGGTGGATCAGCACCTGCCTTCCCTTCATGCCCTTGGCCGTAAAGCATCGGGACCGTAGCAGACAGCCCTGGCACACCCCGCCGTCGAACCGGAAGGCTTGCAGACGATGCACCGTCCCAGTACCGTCGGCGCGTTTCCCCGCCGGCACGATGGTGCGGGTGATCTGTCCCGCCGGACAAGTACAGCTTCCCGCCACCAGGTCGATGACGAAGTCATCCTTGGGGAAACACTTCCGGTTGGGACGACCCGGCACTCGGGCCACCAACCGGCGCCCGGCGTGGGCGAAAGCCTGGCGGGTGCCGCCGTCGTCATAGGCGGTGTCCCCCATGGCTTCCACCACCGCCACATGGGCGCTGGCCTCGCTCTGTTCCACCAACTCCAGCGCCCCCAGATTGTCGGCAGCGTTGCCCGGCAGCACGTCCACCGCGGTGATCAATTGGCTGTCGGCGTCCACCGCGACAGCGGCCTTGTGTCCATCAAAGCGCTTGCGCTTGCTCTTGTGGCCGTGGCGCATCTCCGGATCATGCACCGACACCATCCGGTCCTTGCTCACGCCCTCTTTCAGGCTCACCCCGCCGTCAGCGTCATCAGCGTCGCCGTCGCCGTCGCCGTCCGTGCTGCGTTTCACGTCCTGGAGCAGTCCGCCGAAGGCGGACCCCAGCAACTCCGCCACCTCAACTATGGCTTGCCGCTTAGCACTGTCGGCGGGCAGTCCATCTTGGGACCGCCGAGCCAACTCCAGCAGCCGGTCGGCATCCGCCACAATCTGTCCCAAAAGCCTCCGCCGCGCCCGACGCTTGGACCAGTCAATGGCCGCCTGACCTTTGACACTACTGCCCACGTAGCGTTTGTAACCCTGGCCCTCCGCCCAGCGCCGGACCGGTACACCCTCCACCGCCGAAAGCGCCCGCATCAGCTTCACGATGCCGTCGGCCAGAAGATTATAGGTGTCCTTCACCGCGCCACGTCCCAGGATGTAGGTCGTATCCATCGCCACCCGCATCCCACGCTTTCCCTTCAGGTAGCCTTGCTCCCGCGCCAGCCGCAGGCTCTGCTCGAACACCTCACGCACCTTGTCGTGCAGGATCAACTGGGCACGGAACACCTGCAACGTGCTCTTGGCAAAAGGTTGGTCCTCGATCTCAATCCCCAACGCCACCTTCCACCGGATGTCGAAATCGGCTCTGGCCTTGGCTGTCAATGTACAGGGACTATAGTCCGATGAATTGAGAAATTTACAGGGTCATTAGGCCGGCCAGATTTACAAGGTCATTAGGCCACTTTGGGAGCCCGATGGGCGAC
>JAJDXU010000445.1 GCA_022823105.1 Dehalococcoidia bacterium | reverse complement strand
GGACGGATACATCCTGTTGCGGCGGGACCAGGCAGTCGCGACGGTAACGATCAACCGGCCGGCACAGCGGAACGCGATATCGTTCACGATGTGGACGCGACTGACCCAGTTGATGCGGGAACTGGACGCCGACCGGGACGTGCGTTGTATTGTGATCTGCGGGGCGGGCGATGAGGCGTTCTCGGCGGGAGCTGACATCAGCGATTTCGACGAATACCGCAGCGACTCGACCAAGGGGCGTGTTTACAACCGCGCCGTGGACGGGTTGCTGGAGACCGTGGCGGAGATCGGTACGCCGGTGATCTCCATGATCCGCGGCTTCGCCGCCGGAGGCGGTTGCGAACTGGCGGTGGCCACGGACCTGCGCATCGCCGCCGAGGGCAGCCGGCTGGGTATTCCGGTGGCGCGGCTGGGCATCACCATCGGCCACCGGGAGATGTATGGGCTGGTGAACCTGGTGGGCAAGGGCAATGCCATGTACATATTGCTGTCGGGGCGCCTGCTGGACTGCGACGAGGCGCTGCGGATCGGGTTGGTCAACCAGGTGGCGCCATCGGAGCAGTTGGAGGAGGTCACCTACAAGTTGGCCACTGACATCGCCAACCTGGCTCCGCTGTCCCACGCCGTGAACAAGAAGACGATGAACCAGGTGCTGGCGAAGCCGTCGCTGGATTTGACCCCCGAGGAAGCGGATTTGCCGCTCACGCAGTTCGATACGCGAGATTACCACGAGGGGTTCCGGGCGTTTTTGGAGAAACGGCGGCCCGAATTCATCGGGGAATAGGCGCGACCGCAATGCCCTCACCGGAGCGACCGGGAACCAAACGGCGTGCTGGCCGGCAACGGGCTGACGCGCTGCTGGTGGAGCGGGGACTGGTCGAGAGCCGGGAGCAGGCCCAGGCCCTGATCATGGCCGGGGCGGTGATCAGCCCATCGGGTCCGGTGCAGAAGGCCGGAGCGTTCCTCAGTCCCGATACACCGCTGGAGTTGCGAGAGCGGCTCCCGTACGTGAGCCGGGGCGGCGTGAAGCTGGCCCATGGGCTGGATACCTGGGTGGATGATTACGTGATTGTGTTGGACGGGATTACGGCGCTGGACGTTGGGGCGTCCACGGGAGGATTCACCGACTGCCTGCTGCAGCGGGGGGTGGGCCGGATTTACGCCGTGGACGTGGGATACGGGCAACTACACTACCGGCTGCGCAGCGACTCCAGGGTGCTTTGCATGGAGAAGGTGAACGTGCGCTACCCGTTTGAACTGCCGGGCCCGGTGGACCTACTGGTGGCCGACGTGTCGTTCATTTCGCTGACCATGGCGCTGCCGGAACCGTTGGGATGGCTGCGATCAGGCGGGTACGCCATAGTTCTCATCAAGCCGCAGTTTGAAGCGCAGAAGGGCGAGGTAGGCAAGGGCGGCATCGTTCGGGACGATGGGCTGCGGGCGGACATACTGGGCCGAGTTCAAGACTGGCTCTCGAACCGCGACGATGTTGTGATACTGGATACGATTGACTCGCCAATCACAGGGGACGCGGGCAATCGGGAGTACCTGGGACTGCTCCGCAAGATCTGATTCAGGTCCGGCTCGTTGATGGATCGGCGGGGATAGACGGGGCAATGCCGCGTTCTCAAATCGGGTATGATAGCGGCGTTTGCAAATTCAGACCTGAACTACGAACAAGGAGCAACGACGTGTACGTATTGAGGAGAATCTTCAAGACCAAACAGCCTGGCGACGCGCGGCGGGTGGCGAGCATGCTTCACAAGCAGGCGCAGATTTACCACGACGCCGGACAGCGGAGCGAGTTCAAGGTGTATTTCAACGGCGGCACCGTGCCCGGTGAAACCGGTATCGTGGTCCTGGAATGGACCGATGAAACGCTGATGTCGCCCATGCGGGGCGGACACCAACTGCCGGCGGCGGCGCTGGAAATGGGCGCCGAGATCCGGCCGCTGGTGGAGTCCAATCACATCGAGTTCATGGAGTTGATGAGCCCGGACAAGATGATGGACGTGTAGGGACGCGGAGCAAGGAGGCGAAATCGTGGAAGTCAGAGAAGTAGCGGAAATTCTGCTGGAACGCCACCAGACGGTGTCGGTGGCGGAGGCCTGCACGAACGGACTACTGGGATATACGTTGGGGACGATTCCGGGAGCGTCCCGATTCTTCCCGGGCGGCGTGGTCGCGTATACCGGCGGGCTGAAAGAGAAGATCCTGGGTGTGCCGGACGAGCTTTACGATACGGCTGGCAGCGTGAGCCGGGAGATGGCCGTTGCCATGGCGCGCGGGGCGCTGGAGCTGACCGGAACGGACTATGCGCTGTCCACCACCGGAGTGACGGGTCCCGCGCCCGGCCGCAGCGGCCTGCCCATTGGAACGTTCTGGATTGGGCTGGCGATCAAGGACGGCGAGGACGTTGCCATCGAGATTCGGGTGGGCGGAGACCGGGACGCCACCAAGCACGGCGCAGTGCAGTCGGCCATCGACCTGTTGGGGAACCACCTGACCGCCTAGCCAAGCCCAAACCGCGCCAATGGAACGCCCATGAACATTGCGCGGTCGATTGGCGATGCTATATTAGACCCACCGGAGCGATACTCCCCGCGCTGGTGGGTATCGCGCACCGTGCCACCGGCGGTGACGACGGCGGAATTCGCGATGGCCGCGGCGACGCTGCTCCGCCACACTGATCTGGCACAGTTGAGGCACCTGTTGGCCACGGCTGCGGTGCTGGACAGGTTCGTAAGCGCGACGCAAATTGACCCGGCGGTTGCCCTGGCTATACTGGCGATCGCCCACATTGGGGGAAATCGAATCATGGCTTTGCTGGAAACACTGCTCAAACCACTGCTCAACGCTCAACGGGAAGCGGGCGAGGCCCGGGGCGAGAAGATCGGCGAGGCCCGGGGCGAGAAGATCGGCGAGGCCCGGGGTGAAAAGATCGGCGAGGCCCGGGGTGAAAAGATCGGCGAGGCCCGGGGTCGGGCCGAAGCCAAAGCCGAGTTTGAAGCATGGAAAGCGCGACAACGCGACGCCGGGGTGCAGTTCGAGGATGACGGAGATTTCACAGAGCACGCACCCGCTACCGACGAGTGAAGCCGTCGCCGCGATGTGCTGACCAGCGACAGGAGTTTAAGGCATGAAATTTGGAGTCTCCCTTTCCGCCATTGCGCAACAACCGGCCGGCGCGGATATGCAGCAGGCCTTCACTGACATCTGCACCTACGTGGGCGCGGCGCGGGACCTGGGTTTTGACATGGTCTACCAGGGCCAGCACTATCTGACCGACCCGTACCAACAGTTGCAGACGATGCCGCTGTTGGCCCGGATATCTGCCGAAGCGCGAGGGATGGGCCTGGTGGCGACCATGCTGGTGCCGCTGCACCATCCGGTGGACCTGGCGGAACGGGTGGCGACGATGGACGTAATCACCGGCGGGAACTTCACGCTGTCGGCGGCGCTGGGCTACCGGGACGAGGAGTACGACAACTTCGGCGTGCCCCGGCGGTCCAGAGTGAACAGGTACCTGGAATGCCTGGAGGCGATGCGACTGCTGTGGTCGGGTGAGCGGGTCGACTTCGACGGGCAGTATTTCCAACTCAGGGATGCGCAGTTGATGCTGAGGACGGTGCAGCAACCTCACCCACCGGTTTGGGTTGCGGCCAACAGTGACGCGGCCATCACGCGGGCGGCGCGGCTGGGGTACACGTGGTACGTGAACCCGCACGCCAAGTTTGACACCATCAGCCAGCAGGTTGAGATGTACCACGAGGCGGCAGGCGCGGCGAACTCCGGGGCGCCGGAGCGGCTGCCGCTGGGTCGCGAAGTGTTCGTGGGGCGGACGCATGAGGAGGCATTTGCCAACGCCGCGCCGTACCTGGGCGGCAAGTATGAGGCCTACGCCCAGTGGGGTCAGGATAAGGCGCTGCCGGGCGAAGAGAACTTCCGGGAGCCCTTTGAGGACCTGGCGCAAGACCGGTTCGTGATCGGCGATCCTGACGAGGTGGTGGAGGAGCTTTCACGCTACCGGGGACTTGGGATGTCCCACGGATGCTTCCGGATGATGTGGCCGGGGATGCCGCTGTCCGACGGGGTGGCAAACCTGGAACTGTTCGCCGAGCGGGTCGCGCCGCACCTGCGGGATGACTAGCGCGACGATGATATGGCCGTGCGCAGGCGACGCCAGCGGACGGTGGTCGGAACAGCGATTGCAGATACGCAGAGGGGGCGGAATGGCGATCTACAGGGTATTTTCGGACGCCGACGGCGAGAGCCACATCGAGGACCTGAATCTGGAGGAGCACCCCGAGTTGGGGGCGCTGATCAACGTGTCGGAGGTGCGGGTGCAGGAGTTCGACGGGTCTCGGCACATGGACTTGCACCCGTTGCCGGAGCGCAGGCTGATCATCCACCTGTCCGGCGAGGTGGAGATTGGCGCCAGCGACGGGTCGAAACGGGTGCTGCGGGCCGGCGATATCCGGTTGATGGAGGACGTTACCGGCAAGGGCCATACCCACCACGACCTGAGCCCGTCGGGCGCGGTGTACATCCTGCTGGACGACTGACTGCACGAACGCGCCCGGTAATGCCTGGCGGCGCAAGAGACGTGGAGGGTTGACGTGGGCCGGTGGGGACCGGCCCAGCGTTTTGGATTGTCTCGGGCCACGAGGCTAGCCAACCGGGAGCCGCAGGCGGCTTTGTGCGGTTTACGGCGAATCAACGATTTATCAGCCCCAGATGACCGGGGAAACCAGGTAGAGCGCTGAGAGGAGGTGGATGCTCCTTCGGTCATACCGGGTGGCGATCCTGCGCCAGCGCTTCAGCCAGTTGAATGCCCGCTCGATCAGGATTCGTTCTCTGTAGGTTTTTTGTCGTATTCCCAAGGCTCTTTCCGGATCGACATGGGCGGGAGACTGCCGACGCGCCCGTGGAGCGTATGAAAGCCGGTACCCGGGTGCTCTCTTATCCTATATCTGCTATCAGAGCGACGGTTTCGATGCCCTCCAGCAGTGGTATGGCCTGAGGGCCGTCCGAGGCCTGAGGTCCGGTCAGCGCGAAGCGCATGGGCGGTCCGCGGGCATCGCACACCATGTGTATTTTGGTGGCCAGTCTGCCCCGGGAGCGCCCAAGAGCCTGATCCTTGTACCCCTTTTCCACCCGCCGCCTGCTGATGTGCCCGGACAACGGTGGAGGCGATCATGGCATGGCTGTTGTCTTTGTCATCCAGGTGAAACGTTTATGGACGCCCTTCCAGTTGCCGTGTTGTTACTGGACCCATTGAAACCCTATTCGATTGTCGCGCGCCGGAGGCGGACCAGTTGGCAGTTGCCCAGGCCCATGCACGCCGAGCTTGGGGACAGGCATGGCCGCGGGGAGACAGATCTAAGTCTTCCACCGACCGCTTAACGAACATGCGTACAGGATAGCGGATGATATGAAAGGAAATTCCGCGAATATGGCACAGGATGTCACCAATTTCGCGGAATCGCCGTAAACGGGATTCGTCCCGGCGACGGTTGTCCCGGCATGGTCATGGCCTTATGGCCTAACACAGACACTCGGTGGAACGGCAGGCTATGCGTGGTGGCGATGGCGAGACAAATCGGTTATTCTGTGCGCCATGATTCAGATTCTGAAAAGCCTGGAGGGTATGAAAGATGACTACGACAGCCCCGGCAGTTGACGACCTTTGCACTATTGAACAGGACCGGAGCCGTTTCAATGACCAGTTCGGCGAAATGAGCGCAAGGGCGAAGGTGAAGGTAAAAGGTGAGATGTCCGAGTTCGTGCAGAAGTTCATCGAGGCATCGCCCTTCGTGGTGATGGCATCCGCCGACCCGGACGGCAACTGCGACGCTTCGCCGAAGGGCGGGAAACCCGGATTCGTCAAGGTCATCGACAGCACAAGGCTCTTGCTGCCCGACGTGGCCGGCAACCGCCTGTTCCAGTCCTATCAGAATATGGACTCCAATCCTCACGTCGGACTGCTCTTCATGATTCCTGGCGTGAACGACACGGTGCGGGTGAACGGCACCGTTACCATCGTGGATAGGGAGGAGTTGGACCGGCAGAAGGTGGAGTTGTCGCTCTATTGGACCGACGATAATGCCAAGCATCTGCAGGGAATCATCATCAACGTTGAGGAATCATACGGCCATTGTCCCCGGGCGTACAACTTCGCCAAGCTGTGGGATACCGACCAGATCACGCAGAACCAGGAGAATCGGCCAATCCCGTTGCGACCGTAAAGTAACACCAAACGCGAAGCGTGAAGGGGGCGACTCATCAGTCGCCCCCTTTGTTTCTCCGAATGGCAGGGACAGTTCAGTTGACGCCGGTAGCCAACTGGAACAAGAACAGCGCCGGCGGGAGCAATATCCGGCCCAGCAGATTAATGTTGAAAGCATAGCTGAGGAAAAGGTTGACGCCAATCAGGCCAATCAGGGGAATCCAGCCGTAACGCTCGAACCGGAGGTAGGGTTCGTAGAGGGCGCGGGGCAACAAGCCACCCAGCACCTTGCTGCCGTCAAGAGGCGGCAGAGGTATCAGGTTGAAAATACCCAGGATGAGGTTAAAGAAGATTGCCAGGAAAGCGGCGAAGCCCAGTATTTCCTCGACTCCGGAAATACCGCGGGTTTGGATGACGACTGGCAGCAGGTCAAATCTAAAGACAAAACCCAGTACGAAGGCCAGGATGAAGTTGGAAAGAGGGCCGGCGAATGCCACCAATGACATCCCGAGGCGCCCGCCTCGCAGGTTGTATGGATCGACCTGCACCGGTTTGGCCCAGCCAAATCCCACTATCAACAGCAGCAAGAACCCCAGCAGGTCGATGTGTTTGACCGGGTTGACGGTGAGCCGTCCCATGCGCCGCGCCGTGTCATCGCCCTGCATGTGGGCAGTGAGGGCGTGGCTGAACTCGTGAACGGTGAACCCGAGAATCAGCCCAGCCAGGCCGATCCCGATGACCAGGATGAAAGAGACCGGGTCCTGCCTGAGCAGATCGAGGCTCTGGAGAATCACGTGGTCTGGCTTTCCAGGGCGGGTTGAACGCGTCGCCGTCCCGTGGGCTGCACACGGGGTAGGGACATGAGGTCGGATTTGAGCCCGGCCAACTCGCCGGCGCCCAATTGATTGGCTTCGGCCACGATGGCTACGGTCGCAGCCTGCTTGAGGGCCACGAGCTCATTGACGGTGGGTCGGAGACCGACGCGCACGAATTGGAACTTATCGGTGCGTCCGACGGCGTCTGATACCTGAGCCAGATCTGCGAAAGTCCATGGACCGGACATGGCCGATTTGTCCAGGACGAGGAAATCGACCGGAGCGGCGGCCAGGGTGCGCCAGGTGGAGTCGTCGGGCTCGTCCGGAATACGCAAGCCATGAGTCATCCCCGGCCGGGCGATGTCGATGGCGTCGACGACGGCGCCCGGAGTTGGGGACACCATGAAATCGGCTCCAACGCTGCGCCAAAGGGCGACGTTTTCGGGAGACAAGAGTACGCCGCCGGCTCCCCAGATTCGGTCGCCGAAGTCAGGCAAGCTGTCGGGAGAGACGTCCGAAACTGCGACGACCACTGCATCAGCAGAACCGGAGGCGGCGGCCAGCGCGGCCTCAACGTCGCCGGAGCACCGGGCGATGAGAGCCATTGCGGGCAACCGGCTGGATTGACTGGCGCCAAAGCCGATGGCCGGCGCGCCACCCTGATCTATGCGTTCGAGCAGGTTCCGGAGTTGGGTCATAGGATCACACCGGGAAGGCAATGGATAGGGGCGAATGTTGATTCGCCCCTACATTTTCATTAATTCGATCAGTGCAGCCCCTTACAGAGACTGCCAGACTCGCTTGCCATCGACGCGGGCGATCTTGCCGATCTGCTGGCCGGGCGGGAAGTGTCCGGCGCAGATGGTCCAGTCGCCTTCCTCGGCGGCGTCGAGCCACTTCGCGCGCGACGCGGCGGATTGCGCCTTGTCGGTGTCGACGCCGGCGCACCAATCGGGCTCGGATACCTGGGCGATGGTATGGAGAACGTCGCCCATCACGATGCCGCGCTGGCCACCTGAGTTGATCAGCACAACCTGGTGACCGGGGGTGTGGCCGGGAGCGGGTGCGATGGAGATCTCGTCGCTGATGGTGTGTTCGGGTTCCTCGAGGATCTGCTGGAGGCGCAGGCGTCGGAGGGGCATGACCTGCCGGTCGATGTACGGGTACATCTGTCGGCCCTGGTCCGACGTAAAGTAGTCGTAGTCGGGGCGGGACATGACGTAACGGGCACGGCGGAAGTTGGGGGCCGGCATACCGCCGGAGTAGCGAAGGTTCCAGCCGACGTGGTCGCCGTGGAGGTGGGTGTGGATGATGTAGTTGACAGAGTCGCTGGGGCCGACGTTTGTGTTGTTGACGCCCACGTTGGATTCGAGGTGGGGCCGGAGTTCTTCGTAGAGGTTGCCGGTGCGGTTACCGCGGTCAGGGTGAGGACCGGGGCCCATTCCGGTGTCGACCAGAATGACGTGCTCCGAAGTCTTGAGGAGGAAGACGCCGTAGTAGAGCTGCAACTGGCCGTCCTCCAACGTATCCTGGTAATTGGCCCAGGCATCCGCGGGGACGTCGGGGAACATTGCGGATGGTTCCCGCGGCGGTGGAACCATGTCGATTACGGCGGTTACTTCAACGTTGCCGATGGTTGCTTGTTCTGCCATTCCGGATTTCCTCCTGAGAGTTTGCGATGCTCATGGACGCCGATGATATCGGCGTGGGCTATTCATCCACTTCGAAAGTTACCAGGGAAAACAGGTCATAGTCCTTCAGGTTCTCGCGGCCGTGGAGACCAATCAGTTCAATCACCACGCCAACGCAGGCCGGAACCCCCCCGGCATCCTGGACCAATTGTGCCGCGGCCTGAATGCTCCCGCCGGTGGCTAGCAAGTCGTCGACGATCAGCACTCGCTGCCCCGGCTCGATGTCTCCGGTGTGAATCTCCAGAGTATTGCTGCCATACTCCAAGGTGTATTCGTAGTTAAGGGTTTCGCCGGGCAGCTTCCCCGCTTTGCGCACCAGGACCAGCGGCAAACCCATGCGGTCGGCCATGGGCGCGGCGAACAAAAATCCCCTGGAATCGATGGCTGCCAGGCAATCCACGTTCCGTTGGGCCGCCTCATCCACCATGCGGCCTATGGTCTCCGCGAAAGCATCGGGCGCCAGCAGCAAAGATGTGATGTCTTTGAACTGCACCCCGTGGATGGGGAAATCCGGCACGTTGCGGATGTGTTCGGTGAGGTCAATGGGCATAGCGTGATGCCTGCTGCTGAGTTTAGCTCGCGAGCCAAGGGTGTCGAATTGCGGCAATAAGTCTAGTATCCGGTTTGTATACAGTCAACCGTCGCACGATTCGGGCTACTGCTCGACCACGTTTTTCAAGTGCTGAACGTCCAAAACCCGCCGACCCGGGCCCAGCCGGATGGCTACGAGATCTATACGCCACTGGACATCGCTCGATATCAACTTCCTACGATCCAGGAAGTCCTGGGCGGTCAAAACCAGGCGGTGGGCCTTTTCGGCGGTCACGGATTCCTCGGGTGAGCCGAAGGCACTGCTGCGGCGAGTTCGGACCTCCACGAACACCCAGGTTGGGCCGTCCCTGGCGACCAAATCAACCTCACCCCACCGACAGCGGTAGTTGGACTCAATTATGCGGTAGCCTCGCGCTTCAAGGCGCCGGCGCGCCAGGGACTCGCCTATGCGTCCGATGTCTCCGGGGGACACGCTGCCGAGAACGGGGTCATCCTTCGCTGGCATTTTGTATCAGGCGGGCCTGGCGCAGGGGTCCGAATGAGTGGCGATGGATGGGCGTCGGCCCCATCTCTTTCAGACGGCGGATATGCTCAGCCGTGGCATAACCCTTGTGTCGCGCAAACCCATATCCCGGATGGTCGCAGTCTGCGCGCACCATGTGTTCATCGCGAGCAACCTTGGCCAAAATGCTGGCGGCGGCGATCGACAGCGATTTACTATCGCCTTTAACCACGGCCTCGTAGGGGAGCGGACAGCGACGGATAGGTACCCAATCGAACAGCAGGGCGTCCGGCGCGGGTCGCAAGGACGAGACCGCCGACAGCATCGCCTTCAGCACGGCCTGGCCGATGCCAATGCGGTCTATTTCGGCCGGAGCGACCTGAACAACCGCCCAAGTCAGGGCGTTGGCGCGGATGAGTTCTGCGGCATGCCGCCGACGTCGTGGTGTCAGGCGCTTGCTGTCATCGATGGTCGCCAACCATTCGGCGTTGGCATCAATTTCGGGCGGCAGGACCACCGCGGCAGCGGTGACGGGGCCGGCTAATGGACCGCGGCCTGCTTCGTCCACACCGGCGACGAGTTGGAATCCGTCGGCGTGGAACGATGCTTCCAGAGCGAGATCAGGCATTAGTCAGCAGGGCGTTTGCGGGATGCGTCGCTGATGGTTCGGGTTCGTATCCGGCGATTGGACCGCCACCCAGGACGGTGTCGCCCTGGTAGAACACCGCGGCCTGGCCCGGGGTAATGGCGCGCTGGGGTTCGATGAAACGCACGAAGGCTCCGCCGCCAATTGCCGACACGGTCGCAGGGGCTTCGGCGAACTTGTAGCGGATCTTGACCGTTATCGCGGTGTCCGCGGGTGGTTCCACTCCCGAAATCCAGGAAACTGGGTGGGCGTACAGGGTATCCCGATACAGGTTTTGCTCGGAGCCGACTACCACGCGGCGCGTGTCCGGTTCGAGGCGTATTACGAAACGGGGAGGGCCGCCGGACAGACCCAAACCGCGCCGCTGGCCCACGGTGAAATATTGGATGCCATCGTGCTGCCCGAGGACGTTTCCGGCGGCATCGACAATGTCTCCGGGTCGTTCGTCAGTACGCAGGCGCAGGAATTCGCGGTAGTCTCCGGTGGGGATGAAGCAGATGTCCTGGCTGTCGGGCTTGTCGGCGTTGGGGAATCCCGCATCAGCAGCCAGACGGCGGATTTCGGACTTGGGAAAATGACCGACCGGCATCAGGGTGCCAGCAAGCTGATGCTGCTGCATGCCGAAAAGCACGTAGGATTGGTCCTTGTCGGGGTCCAAACCGCGACGCAGCGCCCAGCCGCCCGCGGCGTCGGGTTCGATGCGGGCATAGTGGCCGGTCGCGACGTGGGAGGCGTTCAGAATGCGGGCACGCTGGGCCAGGAAGCTGAACTTGATCTTGTCGTTGCAGGCGATGCAGGGATGGGGTGTGCGACCGTTCTCGTACTCCCTCTGGAAGTAGTCGATGACGAACGCGCGGAACTCACGCTGTACGTTGAGCACGTAGTGAGGCACCCCGAGAATGCGGCAGACAGCGCGGGCGTCCTCAACGTCGTCGATGGTGCAGCAGCCACGGTAATAGTCCGGCAGATCTGCCTGGTCGATGTCGTACAACTTCATCGTGACGCCGATCACATCGTAGCCCTTCCGGTGGAGGAGCAGGGCGGCCACCGACGAGTCCACGCCACCGCTCATGGCGACGACGACGCGGTTGGCCGGGGTGGAGTCAGTAGTGTGGTTCATACCGTTAGAGATCCCGGTCGGGCCCATCCGATGGTGGTTGAGTTGCTCTTACGTCGCCGAGTTTGAGAGGCTCGCTGATCCGGCGCCTAGCGTATTGCGACCGGGGTATAGGTAGTATAGCATCGTGCCGCATAGGCACTGACGAATTAAAACAACGGAGGAACGTCCATGCCAGCGACGTTTGGATGCTCACTGCCCAGCCGCGGCGCGATGGCCTCGCCCGACAACCTGCGCGATCTGGCGCAGCGAGCCGAGGACCTTTCATTCGACCACGTTTGGGTCAGCGACCACATCATCATTCCCCACGAGGTCTCTTCTTTCTACCCTTACGCCGCCGACGGTGTCGCGCCATTCCAGCGGGACAACACCTATTTTGAACCGTTGGCTGCGCTGAACTTCCTGGCCGGCTGTACGACACGAGTCAAGCTCGGTACGCATGTACTCATTCTGCCGTACCGCAATCCGGTATTGACTGCCAAGATATTGGCGACTTTGGACGTGCTCAGCGGCGGTCGGCTCATCCTGGGCGCCGGTGTCGGCTGGATGGAGGAAGAATTC
>JAJDXU010000376.1 GCA_022823105.1 Dehalococcoidia bacterium | reverse complement strand
ATGACCCTGTGCTTCGGCTTGAGAGGCGAGCCGAGGGATTTCGATCCGGCGGACCTGCCCGAGCGGATCCGCAACCGGGTGCTGATGGCGGCGAGAGCGGCCGGCAGCGCGCCGGATTACGACAGCATCATGTGGAATCTTGATAAGAACTCGATCGCGGAATTGGTCGACGAGGACGAATGGAGCCTGGTGATCATCTCGTCCTGCCTGATCAGCATGTGGGATCATGACCAGTCCCCAATGAGCGGCGCCATTATGAGCCCGCCGGACGTGGCGCGATTGGTCGCAGACATCCTGGACGCTGCCCCGGCGTCGTTGTTGGCGTCAGGAGAGGAATAACCGCCGCGTCGCGCCAATCTGGTAATATTGTGCCAAGGGTCGTGGCGCGGCCCGGTGAACGTTGTGCGATAGTTGCAATCTGCTGTATGAAACTTAATGCTGCAAATATTACGGCTGGCGTGGCTGTGGTGATGATGCTAATCGCCGGGGCCACCGGCATCTACCAGTTGGGGCAGTTGTCCAACCAGGTGGAAAATCTGTCTGTCCAGATCGACGGGCTACGCGATGAGATTCGCCGCAGCCACCAGCAACTCCTGCATGCCTTGGCAAACCACACCCACGATTCCGACGGTAAGGCCGTCTTCACCGTGCCGCCAGGCTCCGAACCCACCGGCGCCAACCCGAACCCGTCGACGCCGACTCAATGACGAACGATGATTACGGGCCGGGTCTGCTGGCTCCATACCGGGTTCTTGATCTGACCGACGGGCGAGGTCTGCTGTGCGGCAAGATGCTGGCGGACCTGGGCGCAGACGTGGTGCAGGTGGAACCGCCGGGGGGCAGTCCGGCCCGTCGGGTCGGGCCTTTCTATGAGGATGAGCCCGGGGCCGAACGAAGCCTGTTCTGGTGGGCCTACTGCGCCAACAAACGGGGCATCACGCTGGACATCGCCACTGGCGACGGGGCAACGCTGCTGCGCCGGCTGGTTGCCAACGCCGATTTCCTCATTGAGTCCTCTGATCCCGGCCGGATGGCGTCCCTGGGATTGGGTTACGACGACCTGCAGGCGATAAATCCTCGTCTGGTGATGGTTTCCATAACGGCGTTCGGGCAGGATGGGCCATACGCAGACTACCAGGCGTCAGACATTGTGGGCATGGCGTTGGGTGGCTTCATGCACCTGACCGGCGACGGCGACCGTCCGCCCTTGCGGGTGAGCATGCCGCAGTTCTACCAGCACGGGAGCGCGGCCGGGGCTGCCGCGGCGATGATCGCGCACACTCACCGGCAGCTTACGGGTGAGGGTCAGCACGTGGACGTGTCCTGCCAGCAGGCGGTGGCTCGCACGCTGGCCCACGCGCCCCAGTACTGGGACCTGGAGCAGACCATCCTGCGGCGCATGGGCGCCTACCGGGAATCGGCCGGCGGCACGTTCACGCGCATCAACTGGCCGTGCCAGGACGGCTACGTGAACTTCCAGCCGGGCGGAGGCACGGCGGGAGCGGCGCGCAGCGTGCGCTCCATGCTGGCGTGGATGACCGAGGAAGGCATGGGCAGCCCTGAACTGGACGCGGTCAACTGGGAGGAACTCGGTTACGGCACCGCCCGCGCCGAGATCATGGAGCAGACGGTCGCCGCCGTGGCTCCGTTCTTCATGACGCACACTCGCAACGAACTGGCCGACGGCGCGCTGGAGCGGCGCATTCTGCTGTTCCCGGTGGCGACGCCGTCGGACATCCTGGCGCACCGGCAACTGGCAGCGCGCGATTATTATGATCAGATTGACCACGAGGACCTCGGCGTCACCGTTACCTACCCCGGCCACTTCGTGAAGGACATGCAGGATCCCATGAGGGTGAGAGTACGTCGTCGCGCTCCCCACGTGGGTGAGCACAACCGGGAGATCCTGGGCGGTGAGCTGGGCCTGAGCGCCCGCGACCTGGCACGGCTCACCGAGTTGGGGGCAATCTAGCTGATTTTCATGGGTGCACAGGATATACAGGATCAGTTTTTCAGCCTGTGCAACCTTTATATCCATGAAAAATCGCTTCTGGAGTTGAGTTGATGGCGGGTTTGCCGTTGGAGGGGTTGAAGGTTCTGGACTTCTGCTGGGTGGCGGTGGGGCCGATGACCACCAAGTACCTGTCGGAGTACGGCGCGACGGTGCTGCGGGTGGAATCGGCCAAGCGCCCGGAGACGCTGCGGCGGGCGGGGCCCTTCGCCGGCGGAGAGTCGGGCATCAACCGCTCCGGGTATTTCGCCAACTACAACGCCAACAAGTACGGCCTGTCAATCGACATGAGCCACCCGAAAGCCCCAGAGTTGATCCTGCGGATAGCCGAATGGGCCGACGTGGTCACGGAGAACTTCACGCCGGGCACGCTGGAACGGTGGGGTCTGGGTTACGAGGAGCTCAGCAAGGTGAACCCGCGCATCGTGCTGTTCAGCGCGTCGATGCTGGGGCGCGGCGGGCCGATGCAGACGCAGCCGGGTTTCGGCGCGGTGCTGTCGTCGCTGGCCGGCTACACCAACATCATCGGCTGGCCCGACCGGGGGCCGGTGAATCCCTATGGCGCGTACACCGACTTCGTGTGCCCCAAGTTTGCCGTTGCCGCCATTCTGGCCGCCGTGGACCGGCAACGCGCCACCGGGCGCGGCACGCACCTGGATATGTCGCAGCTGGAAACGAGCCTGCACTTCGGCGGGCCCATGCTGCTGGACGCTGCCGTGAACGGCAGGGAGCCTGAGCTGGTGGGCAACCGCCATCCGGCTGCGTCGCCCCACGGAGCCTACCCTTGCGCGCCGGATGCCAACGGAGAGATCGACCGCTGGATCGCCATCGCCGCGTTCACCGACCAGCACTGGAGTGCGCTGCGCGATGAGATGGTCGCTGATGGCGTAACCGACGTGCAGTCCGGCGAGTTCCGCACGTTCAGGGTCCGCAAGGCCCACGAGGACAAGCTGGACGGCATCATCGCCGGCTGGACTGCGAAACACGACCGGCATGATCTGATGCGGCGGTTGCAATCGGTCGGGGTGCCGGCCGGCGTGGTGAACGACACCCGCGACCTTTTTGAGGACGAACAATTGCAGCACCGCGAGCATTTCACGTGGCTGGACCATCCGGAAATGGGGCCGTACGCCACCGACTATACGGAATCGCACCTTTCGGCGACGCCGGGACGGTTGGACCGGCCTGCGCCGCTGCTTGGGCAGGACACGGAGTACGCGCTGCGGGAGATCATCGGGCTGAGCGAGGCGGAATACCGGGCATTGGAGGAGGCCGGGGCGCTGGAGTGACGCCACCGGCGTGTGGGTCGGGTGTCGCTGCGAGTCCACGAGTGAGTTTCGGAGCCTGGATGTGGTTGACATGCGACACGCGCGGATTGAGGACGCGGACGAGATAGCGCGGGTGCGCGCTGAGAGTTGGCGCGCCGCCTACCGGGGAATCGTGCCAGACGATTATCTGGACGCAATAGACGTTTCAGAGTGGGCCCAAAGGCAACGTCGTAACATTGAAAGCCAGTCGGCTGGCATCGTGTCTCTGGTTGCCGATGACGGTGACCTGATCGTGGGCTGGGTTGCCCTGGGTCCGAACTGGATGACCGATTTGCCCTACGCCGGTGAACTCTGCGCGATATATCTGCGGCCGAGCCACTGGCGTCGAGGCATAGGTAAACACTTGATGACGGCTGCCGCACAATCATTGATTGAGCGGGGTGTGAATTCCATGATCCTCCGGGTACTGACGGAAAACCGGCCGGCGCGACGATATTGCGAATCCCTGGGCGATAGTCTCGTGTCGGAACATACATACACCATCGGCGGCGTATCGTTGCCCGAAATTGCTTACGGTTGGCCGGATCTGCCCGATTTGACCGCACGGGCCGGCGTCTCAGAATGACCATTGTCCTGTGTTGACACCGTTCTACATCATCCGACGACTGATTTGGACGGCAGGCATGGTGATGCACTACATCACCATTCCAGGCTCGTTTTTTCACGAACTGGCTCACCAGCTGGCATGCTACCTGGTCGGACACCGGGTGCTGGAGGTGCGCTACATCGTGCGCGACAATCCCGCCTACGCCGGATACGTGCTGCACCAGGGGCCACAGGGCGTGGCGCGCCACCTGTTCATCGGCATCGCGCCGCTGCTAATGGGTTTCGCCATCTGGGCCGGCGCGTTGACGTTGGGGTGGTATTTCTTCAAGGATGGGCAGATTGCGCTGTGGCAGGTCGGTGTGCTGGTACTGGCAGCCTGGATGACTGCGGCGGCGACCTACGCCGCGTTGCCCAATCCCGTGGATATGGAGGGGGTTTTCCAGCAGCCATTCAGCATCCTGACGATCCCGTGCTACCTCATCGCTGGGCCGGTGTGGCTGATCGCGCATGACTACAGGCTGAACCTGTGGGGATGGACGCTATGGCGAGTGCTGGTTGTCATCGGCACCGCATACGCGATCTACCTGCTGGTCTCCGGGGATGTTCCTGATTTGTCGCTGCGGGCAGGATTGACGGAAAGTATCGGGGCGGTGTTGGTGAGGCTGATTGACGGCGTGATCAATCTGATAGATGCGTTGTTAGGGTTGATACCGGGCTTGCCATAGCGTGCGGGCAGCCGTCGGCTGTTGCCGCGATTTCGGTTGACACCCAAACAGGGTTGCGGCTAAATTGGCCCCACTCAAACGTTGTCTGCGAGGCTCTACGATGCTGAAAGACCGGATTCACGACGAGCTGCTCTCTCCGGAGAACCTGCGGAATCCCTATCCGTACTACGCCATGCTGCGCGAGGAAGCCCCGGTGTACTGGAACCAGAAGTTCGACACCTGGGTGGTGACGTCATACGAGGCAGTGGTGTGGGCGCTGCGCCACCAGGAGTACTTCTCGTCCGAGGTCTTCCTGCGCGACGACAAGCCGCCCAGCCCGCCGATTTCGGAAGAAGATTTCCCCAAGTACAAGTTCAACCTGGATTACATGAACAACTGGTTCATCCGCCGCGACCGGCCCGACCACCTGCGGATGCGCAGAACCGTGCACCCGGTGTTCAACCCCAAGTACATCGACAACCGCTTCCGGGCGATGGTGCAGAACATCATCCAGGACCTGCTCAAGGACTTCGACCCAGAGAGCGGCGAGATTGACGTGCTCAAGGACTTTGCCAACGCCATGCCGGTGCTGGTGATCGCCAACTGGCTGGGAATGCCGGCCGAGGACCGGGAGTTCATCCGAACGTTGTCGCGGCAATTGCTGTCCCTGGACCAGGAGTCGCCGGACCGCCATACCCGCGTGCACGAGGCCATCACCACGCTGAACGACTACGTGAACCCGCTGGTGGAGAAGCGCGTGAGCGAGCCGTCGGATGACCTGCTGTCGGTGCTGGCCATCGGCGAGCGCGAGGGTGAGTTGAGCCGCGAGGAAGTGCTGGGCAACACGCTGCTGCTGCTCATCGCCGGCCACCAGACCACCATCAACCTGGTGGACAACGGCACCATGGCGCTGATGCGCAACCCCGACCAGTGGAACATGCTCAAGGAGGACGACGGCCTGCTGGTACGCGCAACGGAGGAACTGCTGCGCTACGACTCACCGGTGAAACGCGCCCCGCGCATCGCTTTGGAGGACATTGAGCTGGCCGGCCAGAAGATCCGCGAGGGCGAGAAGGTGATGGTCATCATCAACGCCGCCAACCGCGACCCCATGGCGTTCGAGAATCCCGAGGACCTGGACATCACCCGCTACCCGAACCCCCACGTGGCCTTCGGAGGCGGCATCCACCATTGCCTGGGCGCGAACCTGGCGCGGCTGGAGGGTCAGGAGGCGTTCCGCGCGTTGACCCACAAGTTCCCGCCGTTCAAGTTCGCCAGCGACCCCGACCAGCTGGAGTACCACAACCTGCTGAACATCCGCGGAGTGACGAGCCTGCCCGCCAATTGGTAGCCACCGGCTGCACCCGCATCCGAACGGAGTAGGGGGAATCCGCCTCAGGCGGATTCCCCCTACGTTTGGGCTTTCGTGGCGGCCGGCTGCTGGTCGGGTGTGATGCCGTATTTCGCGAGAATTGCATCGACGAAGGGCTTGAGCACATGCTCGGCGCAATCAATTCGGATTGCCACAGCCGAGGATGGCTCGTCGTCAACGTCCTTATCGTAGAAAACCACGACATCACGCGCAATAGTCTCACCCACAGCACTGTCGGGGCGGTTCTCAATGATCAACACCTGACTCTGCGGGCTGTAAATGACGTTTGCCTCTGGTACAGGCTTGTGCATGGGCTGTTTTTTTACTGGATCTGCCACGGCGGACCTCCGTAATCCTCATCGAGCCTCCGGTCGCGATAAGCGGTCAGAAACAACCCGGTTTCGGGATCCCCGACGAAGACCACCTTTATCCATTGCCTGGATTCTGACACTCTCCCTACGATGACCGTCCTACGTTCCATTCCGGGCCGAGACTCTTCGTATCGATCGTGTGGATCTTCGATAACCTGCATCACCCATTCGGGGCGAACATCGCTGCGCCTGATCAGTACGGAATCACCGTGGCCTATGTCTTTGGGCAACCGCGTGAAGGCCTCGCGCAGGCGGGCGATTTCGTCATCTGGGTGATCCATCCAGGACGAAGTATGGCACCGCGTCAAATGGTTACGGT
The DNA here is from genome assembly GCA_022823105.1 of Dehalococcoidia bacterium. Taxonomy (GTDB): domain Bacteria; phylum Chloroflexota; class Dehalococcoidia; order Lucifugimonadales; family UBA3495; genus Bin87. The sequence continues at coordinate 280 of JAJDXU010000376.1, read as the reverse complement.
TCCATCATGCCGTATCCGACGTTCTTGACGGTGCGGAAATAGGTGGCATTGCCGGTCTCCAGCTTGTAGCGGAGGCGACGGATGTGGACGTCCACAGTGCGGGTGCCGCCGATGTTTTCGACGCCCCACACGTTGGCGAGGAGTTGGTCGCGGGTGAACACCTTGCCCACGTTTTCCATCAAAAACAGCAGCAGTTGAAACTCCAGCCAGGCCAGATCCACGGGCCGGCCGCTGGCGGTAACCTGATAAGTCGACGGGTTGAGCGCGATCCCGCCAACAC